>JASIKV010000212.1 GCA_030049455.1 Terriglobia bacterium | reverse complement strand
GCGCTTGCTCAGGCGCGGAGGGATTTGATTGAAGAAGCCAAGTGCGTTTTGGCGGAAGACATCGCCATCAACGAAGCCATGGGCCGCCACGGCGCGGAGCTGATGCCCGAGGCAGGAACCATTCTTACCCACTGCAACGCGGGAGCGCTGGCGACGGGCGGCTACGGGACGGCGTTGGGAGTGATTCGCGCTGCGGTGGGGGCGGGCAAAAAGCTCAAGGTGTTTGCCGATGAGACGCGACCGTTCCTGCAAGGCGCGCGCCTGACCGCCTGGGAGCTGGCCAAAGACCATATTCCCGTCACCATCATCACCGACAACATGGCGGGGCACTTCATGAAGCAGGGCGAGATTCGCGCCGTGATCGTGGGCGCGGACCGCATCGCCGCGAACGGCGACACGGCCAACAAAATCGGGACCTACTCCGTCGCCGTGCTCGCCCATGAAAACGGGATTCCGTTTTACGTGGCCGCGCCGCTATCGACCATCGACCTGAGCCTGGCTTCGGGCGAGCAGATTCCCATTGAGGAGCGCTCCGCCGCCGAAGTAACTCACCTGGCGGGCGTCGCGCTGGCCCCCGCGGAGGTTCCCGCGCGCCACCCGGCGTTCGATGTGACGCCCCAGCGTTACATTACCGCCATCATTACAGAAAAGGGTGTGGCGCGCGCGCCGTTCAACCAAACGCTGCCCGAGTTGTTTGGTAAGTGACGAGAATCCCAGAGATTCTCGACATCCGAAAAAATTCTTCAAACCGCGAACTTTTTGGGTCCTATCGAGCAATACCAAATAGAGTGGCGCCGATGACAGATGACCGGACGCTGTGGCAGGGGATCGTGAAGGGGGAGCGCGCCGCGTTCGAGACACTCTTTCGGCTGTACAGCGCGCCGTTGCGCCTTTTCCTGAGGCGCTTCACAAGATGCTTCGAGACTGCGGACGACGTGGCGCAGGAGACGTTCCTCCAGCTATGGAGGCGGCATAACGGATTTGACCCGACGCGCGGCACGCTGAAGCAATATCTCTTCGGCATCGCGCGAAAACAGGCCGCGCATACCCGCAAAGAAGGATGGCTGCCTGCGGAAAAGGAAACAGCCGTTGAAGCGGCCGCCGAACGCGTCGAGGCCGACGAGCACACATCGGACGTGCAAGAGGCCTTGGCGCGGCTGGACCCCGAGGAACGCTCGCTCCTCTGGCTGCGGGAAGTGGAAGGTTACAGCTACGCGGAGATGGCTGACATTCTGGGCGTGCCGCTGGGCACGGTGAAATCCAAGCTGTTTTCCGCGCGCGCCGCCTTGCGCCATGTCTGGTGCAATGGAGGGAAGGTATAGGGGCGACACATGGACTGCCAGACTGCAGAACCTTTTGTTTCGATGATTTATGACGGCGAGGACGCGCCGGAAGAAGCCGTGCAGCACATTAAGAATTGTCCGGCATGCCGGGCCCGCCTGCGCGAGTTTGCCGCCCTGGCCAGTGAGATTCGTGTGCTGGCGGCTTCAGAAGCCCGCAATCTTCCTCCACGCGCATTGCCGGAGAATTTGCCCCGGCAGCGGGGCTGGCGATTCACACTCGGTGGCCCGGTGCGAGTGCCCCGCTTCGCCCTGGTGTTGGGAATCGCGATTATCGCCGGTCTTTCCGTGGCTCTGGGGTATGTCGAGAGGCAACAAAGGAATCAAAGCCTTTGGTTCGGGTGTGAATTTCGTTTGCCGCAGTCCGAATTCACGGGGGCGATTCACCCGGCCAACATGCCGCAACTCGTTTGGAGTTTCAGCCCCGGGGAAACGCAGTTGGAGCCTCGCCCCTTTTTCCTGGTCGGACCGGAAACGCAGCTTGGGGCGGTGGCGGGGATCATGGAAATCCAGCAGGTCCGGGATAATCGGGTTGAGTTCGGAATTCGAGCCCGGCACCTGGACGCCGGCAGCGCAAGCTTGAAGGCCCTGATCGAAAAGCAACAAGCCTCGGGAGAGTTAACCGTCCCGGAACTTCAGGACTTTTTATCCAACGTCCCTCTGCACGAATATCGCTATGAGCCGGGCACCGTGCTCCAAATTCCCATTGAGGGCGGTGGAAACTTGGACTTTCAGGGTGAGTTGGGGGACAAACACTCCAAACCCTTATCGCAGGAGTTGCCTTTGGAGCCAACGCCCGGCGAAATCGTGCTGGACCAGCCGGCGCTGGTAGTGGAAAAGTCGCTTATTCTGCGTCCGGGCGGGGCGGTCAAGATTTCCGGCGCGAAATCCTGTGCCTACATGTATGTTCCCGGAAAGGGATTACTGGTTCTCTCCCTGCACCCATTCGCGGGCGCGCACGAGGCGGCGGTGGACCGCAGCGCTGCGATGTTTGAATTGGACCACGAGTGGTATTACCTGTTTGCCCATGCGTCTATCGCGGGCGGTGACCGGCCCAAAACCATCTGGGTCTACCTCGCGAAGAACTTCCAGCCCTCGCAGTCCGGCTTGAATTGGAATCCGGAAGCTCCCTTCGTGGGCTCAGCGCCGGACGTCAAGCAAGTCCTGGCGCAACTCAAACCGTAAAGGAAATGCTGCGTACGCCGGGTGATGCCTCCAGCGTGCAGCGGTGGAGTGTTCTCAAAATCAAGGAGGAATGTGTCATGCAAATGAGGAAACGAGTTGATATACACCTGGTGGGAATGCTCGGGTTTCTCCTACTGAGCAGCGGGTGTGGTTACCGAGATCGTGCCCCAAAGCCAGTTGCAGATAACGTCTCCGTGCCTGCGCCGAGCCCTGCTCCCACGCTGACCCTGAGCGCTCAGCCCGGAAGCATTTCGCCGGGCGATTCCGCGACCCTTAGCTGGACCTCCAAAGACGCCACGGATCTGAGTCTCAGTCCAAATGTGGGCAAGGTGCAGGCTGAGGGTTCCACCTCCGTCACACTCCAGAATTCAACCACCTTCACACTCACCGCTACGGGCCCCGGCGGCTCGCAGACGGCTATAGCGCGGGTGACTGTCGTTCCGGCGCCCACTCCGGCCACCACGCTTAAGCCCTCAATCAGAGAAACCGACACCTCCGACAACCTCTCCGTTCAAGACGCCTACTTCGATCTTGATAAGGCAGATATCCGGCCCGACGCGGAGCAATCGTTGGGCGCAGACGCCGCGCTTCTGAAGGACCGTCCCAGCATCAAGTTTACGCTGGAAGGTCAATGTGACGAGCGCGGCAGCGAGGAATACAATCTTGGGCTTGGGGAGCGCCGCGCGACAGCCGCGAAGGATTTTCTAGTCAATGCCGGTGTCTCTGCGGATCGGATCTCCACAATCTCCTATGGCAAGGACCGGCCAGTCTGCACCGATCAAACGGAGGAGTGCTGGCAGAAGAACCGGCGCGCCCATTTTCAACCCGGGCAGGAGAGCAAATAGTTGCCTCGCACACCCCGGCTGGGGCGCTTACATGTGGAGTTCGCTGAGTGATTTCTCGGGTTCCAGTGCGGCCTGGCCGGGCGGGCCTTCCACAATGCGGCGGAGCATCGCGGGGATTTCGTAGACGGCGCGGTTGCGAATGGCAGCGGCATTATCCCGGAAGCGCGTAAGGTTCCCTTTCTTCAGCAACTCCCTGACTGCCGCAGGAATCTGGTGCGGCCCTCCGACCACCAGG
>JASIKV010000211.1 GCA_030049455.1 Terriglobia bacterium | reverse complement strand
TCAAGGAGTGTAGTGTAGAACCGGCGCAGTATTTCGCTTGGCGGCGCCTCGCCCTGCTCGCCTGCACGGTCCATATTTCCAAAAACTATACTTCGCACGGCCTAAAGTCAAGGCGGGCGCAGGCAGGATTTTATTGTCCCGGCCTTCGGTCCATGCCTGGGAAAAGCCGTTTCGGGTTCCAATGAGCGGCGGGCTTGAAACGGAAAGCCGAGGGAGTGGCCGCCCTGCACGACTTCAATTTAATCCCCGGCGCCGCCGAAACTCCTTCCAACAGGGGTCAGAGAAACACGACATTTGGCGGCCTTTCATTTAATATGTTCTAGCTGGTATTGGAGTTTTAAGCGAGCGGCTTTTTGCTCGATGCAGGATTCGGTGATGGGGGAAAATCACAGGTTTCAAATCGGAAATGTGCAGGTGGGAAACGGCGCGGGATTGTTTTTCATCGCCGGACCCTGCGTCATTGAGAGTGGACCGCACGCGGCGGCGCTGGCTGAGGACTTGGCGGGCGCGGCGCGCGAACTGGGGCTGCCTCTCATTTTCAAAGCGTCGTATGACAAAGCCAACCGCTCCTCCCTGGCGTCCTTCCGTGGTCCGGGCCTGAAGGAAGGGCTGGCGATTCTGGGCGAAATTAAGAAGCGCACGGGGCTGCCGGTGCTTACCGACGTACACGAAACCTCGCAAGTAGGGGCCGTGGCGGAAGTCGCAGACGTAATCCAAATCCCTGCCTTCCTCTGCCGCCAAACCGATTTGCTCCTGGAGGCTGGGCGCACCGGGCGGGCAGTAAACGTCAAAAAGGGTCAATTCCTTTCACCCTGGGACATGGCGAATGTGGTGGAGAAGATCGCGAGTAGGGGGAACGAAAGAATAATACTGACGGAACGAGGGGCGTCGTTTGGGTATCAGAATCTGGTGGTGGACATGCGGTCGATCCCCATTCTGCGCGCCCTGGGATATCCGGTGGTGCTGGACGTGACGCACGCGGTGCAGCTTCCGGGCGGGCAGGGCAAGGCGAGCGGTGGCCAGCCGGAGTTCATCGAACCCCTGGCGCGCGCGGGAGTCGCTGCCGGCGCCGACGGGATATTCCTTGAGGTGCACGAGCAGCCGGCAAAAGCCCGTTCCGACGGGTCGAACGCCCTGGCTCTTGCGCAATTCCGGCCGCTCGCGGAGCGCGTGCTGAAGATTGCCGCCCTGGTGCGGGAATGGGGGGAGAAATAGATTGAAAGCGGCAAAGAAACTATCCCCCACTCTGACGGCGGCGCAGCGGGTCCTGCGGATTGAAGCGAGCGCCGTGGAAAGCCTGATCGCGCGACTGGACGAGCGCTTCGAGCGCGCCGTGGAGATTCTTCTGGCCTGCCGGGGGCGCGTGGTGGTGAGCGGCATCGGCAAGTCCGGCCTCATCGGGAGAAAGATAGCCGCCACCCTGGCGAGCACTGGCACGCCGTCGGTTTTTCTGCACGCCGCCGAAGCTCTGCACGGCGACCTGGGGATGCTGGTTCGGAAGGATGTGCTTCTGGCGGTGTCTGCCAGCGGTGAGACGGAAGAGCTTGTGGCGCTGCTGGAGAGGGTTAAGCGGCTGGGCATCCCCTTGCTGGCGCTGACGGGAAATCCCCGTTCAACACTAGCGCTGGCAAGCGATGTGGCGCTGGACGTGAGCGTTCGTGAGGAAGCCTGTTCATTGAATCTTGCTCCCACGGCTTCCACCGCCGCGTCGTTGGCCATGGGTGATGCTCTGGCCCTGGCGCTCTTCGAGCGGCGGGGCTTGGGCGAGGAGGATTTTGCGGCCCTTCACCCTGCAGGGCGGCTGGGGTCAAAGCTGCGCCGGATCGAAAGCCTGATGCACGCGGGAGAAGCCTTGCCGCGTGTGGGCCCCAAGGCTTCAATTCCCGAGGTCATTTATGAAATCAGCCGGAAGCGCCTGGGATTGACTGCCGTGACGACCGATTCCAACCTGCTTTTGGGCATCATTACGGATGGCGATCTGCGCCGCCTGATGGAGCGGCGGAGGAAAGACACGCTTGACCTGACTGCCGCGGACTGCATGTCCAAGAATCCCGTGACCCTGCCGCGCCAGGAGTTGGCGGCTAGCGCGTTGCGCCTGATGGAGGAACGCAAGATTACTTCCGTGCTGGTGGTGGACAAGGAGCGGCGGCTGGAGGGCGTCGTCCATTTGCATGATTTGTGGACACTGCAATTGTTCTGAAGGCCCGCGGTTGGGGCTCCGAATTTCGGTCCTTACACGACTCACCAAGGTACCACTCAACGAGCGCTTTACCTGACTGTACATCACCACCGCAATTTCCAAAGGGACCGGGCAATCTCCCGGCCCTTTTTCTTTGTGCCAAAAGTTGTGCCATTTGGTAAGTTCAATGCCCAAATGAGTTCAAGGTCTAGAAAGAAGGCGTTGAAGGCCCAGCAGGCTGTCCCGGCGGAAAGACCTGCGTACCATTGGCAGGCGTGGGCAGCGATTTTGATGCTTGCCGTCTTAACCGCCCTTGCCTAC
>JASIKV010000210.1 GCA_030049455.1 Terriglobia bacterium | reverse complement strand
GCGAGGATCATACCACCGCGCGAACGATTCGTGAAAGTTTTCATTCAACACGCACCGTGCCGCTTTTTTCACGGATTGCAATTTGGGCGACCCCTGTTATCATATCTTGCAGGGCATTGGGAATCTGTGGTTCCGGACAAGCGGCAGGAGCTGGGGACGAATAAGGAATTCGCGGGACGATTTGGAGCGCAGGATCAGCCCCGCGGCCTACCTTAAAAATCAGGCATCGGGTTACCCGTGAGGATTGGCAGGCAACTCGTCAGTTTTGCAATGGGTGTGGCGGTTGGTCTTTGCCTGTATCTCCTTCCCCAAGCCCACCGTCACTTACTATTTTCTCCTCCTGAGCCCCCGGCCCAGACGGCAGTTAACCACACTGACCACGCTCGTCCATCCGTCTCAATTCAACCCCGACAGTCGACTCTGCCGGCTGAAGAGCACCCAAAGAATAACCGTCAGGAGTTAAAGCAGACTGCCAATAATTCGCGAACCGCACCCGAGCCTGCGCGTGAGATCTCGAATGTGCCTACGGCCCACGGATCGGCAGTGGTCAGCGTTTCGGAGCGGTCGCCTTCGCCTCCGCCGGCGCCCTTGACGTTCAAACCCCTGGGTTATGTCGAGAAGGCCGGGGGGCAACTGGAAGCGATAATCCTGCAAGAAAACGAGGTTCAGGTCGTTCACATAGGTGACCTTGTCTCCGGCCGATACCAGATTACAAAGATCACCCCTGATTCCGTCGAAGCCGTGGATGAGACCAATGTCCAGTCGCCCGTGGGGAGGACGGACTCGCGGGAATTGACGGCGGATGCCGATCCGTTGCCTGCAAAGCCACCAAAGGCTGCGACCCAGGGTTCTCCAGTACCCGCGGTCGCAGGCGCGGCTGCTCAAGGCCAGCTGGCCGAGGCACTCCCGCCAGGTGGTGTGTCTCCCCTTGGTCGGGCTGTCACTACTGGGCCGGAACAAAAACCTTTGGGGTACATTGAGCAGAAGGATGGATTAGTTCAGACCGTGGTGGCCGAAGCTGACACAGTTCGCCTGGTACCTGAGCCTTCCACGGCGACGCTGGCGGAGGCAGTCCCGAGCGTTGATCCAGCCACTACTTCCGTCGCGCAGAATTCTCCGACGCAGCCCAGGCTACCGGATGGGGCTGGGAACTCGCCTTCGAATGAGGGCCATGCCGGCCCATCACAGGGTGTTGGGGAGATTCGAGAGGCGGCATACGAAGTTCAGGATGCGAATCCAGCTCCTGCCGATGGGTCGGCAGCCAGACTTGAGGCCACTCTGACCGGGCAGACGGCCGGCGCCTCGAGTTCGCCTGGCGATTCGGCATCGCAAGCGAGCGAGATTGGTTTCCCGGTTCCGGCTGGTGATTCGAGTGGATCATCGGTTTACATGGAACCGCTCGGATTCGTGGTAAAGCCGGGCGGCGAATTTGCCGACATCGTCAAGTATCGCGACGAGATTTACGTGGTGGGGCAAGGCGACCGATTTGCCGGGCGCTTTCGTGCATTGAGCGTAACGGCGGACAGGGTGGAAGCGGAGATCGATCCTCCGCGAGCTGCGCATCCGCCGCCCTTGCGCGCCCCTCCGGAGACACCGGTCATGCTTACGGCAGCGGCGCGAGATGGGCCGGAATTCTTCTCCATGGATGATTGCATAAAATGCGAATTCCATGCCTCGGGAGAAGTGTCGTCAAAATCAGACGCCGAGGCTAGTTTTGGGCTTGGAATCCCGCCGGTGAGCGGGAAAATTGACCCGCCGGGGCGCATCATCCCCGTTGCAGCGCCGCGGCAGAGCCCTCAGCCGGCGTCCCGGCAAGCCGATCCGCCTCCGGAGACCGGCACTTACGTTTTCCAAACGCTCGGCTACGTGAAGACTCAGGATGGAGATACAAGGGCTATCGTGGCGGATGAATCGGATTTATATTTGGTAAAGCAGGGTGAAACGTTTGCGGGCCGCTACCTCGCCGTTAGCATTGATTCCGCGCTGGTGCTGGCCAGGCGTATCTCCCCAATAGGTTGCGAGGGCAATATCCTTTCTGCTCAGGCAGAATCCGCAAGCAAGGGTGGTTCCAGAAACATAGACGGAAACTGGCACTTTCCTTTGTCCGAGTTGACAAGCTTGCAATCTCTTCAATCGGCCTCTGCCCTGGGCAATACCAGCCCCGCCGGACCGGGGCACGACGCGCTCAACTTCTCACTGGCCGGATCCGGGTTGGAATCACCATTTTTCATGGCGGGGAACCTCAGTTTTTGATTCTGGTTCCCCCCGCAGGAGAGAGGGATGTTGACAAAAAGTGTCCAGATCGTAGGCGTGCTGGGATTGGCTTCGGTGTTCCTGAGTTGCGGCGGCGGGTCGAACGCTGCCTACAATCTGGGGCGCAAAGCTGAGGAGCGCAAAGATTGGGACACGGCCTTGGTGGACTTCGAGAAGGCCAAAGCCTCCGACCCCGCCAACCCGCTTTATGTCTTGCATGAAACTAACGCGAGGACGAATGCCAGCGTGCTGCACCTGAAAAATGGCCGCCAGTTGTTAAGAGACGGCCGCCAGGAGGAGGCAGCAGGGGAATTGCAGAAGGCCGCTCGCATTGACCCTTCGAACAAAGCCGCGCAACAGGAACTTGACGCCCTCCTGACCAAGCAGGCGGAGGTAAAGAAGGCCCATACGGAGGCAATCCAGAAGGCGCTGAAGGCGGAAGAGGATGAAAACCAGGGGGGAGTGGTCAAGCTGAAACCCTTGTCCGATGCGCCCATTGTCCACTTTCACTTTACCGGTGACAGCAAGCAGGTCTTCACCACCATCGCCAAGCTGGCGGGAATCAATGTGGCCTTTACCGCGGACTTCAGACCCGCTTCCCTCAGCGAGGATCTGGTGAACATCAAGCTCGAAGACGCCCTCAACCTTGTAGCGATGCAGACCAAGAGCTTTTGGAAGGCCGTGACACCCAATACCATCCTGGTGGTTCCCGATACCCAACCCAACCGGCTTGCTTACGACACGCAGGTGGTGAAGGCGATTTACCTGGGCAATCCTATGGCAGCGGCCGACCGCACCGCCATCACCACGGCTGTCAAAACCGTGCTGGGCATGCGAAACGTGGTCGATAATCCTGATGCCAACGCCATCATCATCCGGGATTCACCGCAGAAAGTGGCGGAGGCGGAGCAGCTGATCCACAAGCTGGACCGCTCCAAAGCCGAGATCATGATCGATATCAGCATTGTGGAGGCAGACCGCGACCGCATTCGCGATTTGGGCCTGACGCCCGCTACGGTGAACACCTCCACCGGATCGATCACGCCAGGGATCGAAGCCGGGGCTGCCTTTGCGCCGACCGCCACGGTCTCAGGTACCACCACCACGGTCAGCCAGATTGCCATCAACACGCTCGGCTACACGGATTACGCCGTGGCGCTCCCCGGAGCAACCGCGGAGGCGATTCTGAGCGACAACAAGACTCACATCATGCAAAGCCCGGAAATCCGCGTGACCGACGGCCAGGAAGCCAAGGTCAAGATCGGCAGCCGGATCCCCTACGCCCAGGGCAGCTTTTTGCCCTCCCTTGCCGGGACGACGACCAGTTCAAGCGGTTCAGTCGGGCTGCTGGCAAGCACCCAATTTCAATTCCAGGATATCGGTGTGAATCTGGACGTGACGCCCCACCTGCTGTCCACCGGGGAAATCGGCATCGATGCGAAGATCGAGATTATGTCCCTGGGAGCATCGATTACCGTAGGCGGGCTTAGTGAACCTACATTCGGACAACGCACGATTGACGCCCATTTTCGCCTGGAGGAAGGGGAAGTGAATCTCCTGGGCGGGCTGCTGCAGAGGACCCTCACGAACGCCGTCACCGGAGTTCCCGGGTTGGGCGATGTTCCACTCATTCGCTATCTGTTTTCCCAGGAGGCGCATGAGGTCAACGACCAGGAGGTTCTGGTGATGGTCACCCCGCGGGTGATCCGGCTGCCCGAACCAGCGGCTTCCGACACGGCAGCCGTTTCTCCGGGCGGGGGAGGCGAAGAGGCTCCGGCCGGCTTCGAAGGGCGTCCATTTGGGGTTCCCGGCCAGCAACCCCCGCAACAGCCCCCCCAGCAGCCCACTCCTCCGCCGCGATAGGCGGGTTGAGTATGTCATACCGGCGCAGGCGACATTCTGACGAAGCGTTCATGCTCATCGAGCTGATCGCGGCGATTACGATTTTGCTGGTGTTGACCACGCTCTGCCTGCCGCTGGCACGCAATCAGATTATTCGGCGGCGTGAAACCGAACTTCACGAGGATTTGCGTATGATGCGCGACGCGATCGATCGCTATAAGGCGTATTCCGATCAGGGGTTGATCCCCGTCAAGGTCGATGGTTTTGGTTACCCTCCCGATCTCCAGACCCTGGTGGATGGTGTAGCGGTTCGGGGCAGCGCCAAAGGCAAATTTAAATTCCTGCGAAAAATTCCCGTGGATCCCATGACCGGAAGTGTCGAATGGGGGCTGCGCTCCATGCAGGATGACGCCAATTCCAAAAGCTGGGGCGGCGAAAATGTTTTTGATGTTTATTCCAAGAGTACGGGAACGGCTCTGGATGGGACCATGTATGCGGACTGGTAGGCCCATGGAACAGCGAAACTCGAAATTGGAAATTCGAAACTCGCCCGGTCAGCGGGCAGCGGTGGAGGGGCAGGCCAGGCAATTCGAATTTCGAGTTTCGAATTTCGAATTTCGTTCTTCAGTCGGATTCACGCTGATCGAGCTGATGGTTGTGCTGGTCATGATATTGATTCTCGCCAGCTTCGCCATGCCCATGTATCACGTAGCCGTGGTTCATGCGCGCGAAGCAGTCCTGCGGGACGATTTATTCACCATGCGCAAGCTCATTGATGAATATACGATCGACAAGCAGCACCCGCCTTCTTCCCTCGACGATTTGGTCCA
>JASIKV010000209.1 GCA_030049455.1 Terriglobia bacterium | reverse complement strand
TCGAGCAATTGCACGCCGCGCCCCGGCGGATTGGCATTGCCGGCCAGATGGAAGCCTTGCAGATCCTGCGTGCAGAGGCACGATGCCGCGCCCATCATCGTCCGTGGGGTTGACGAAGCGAAGGCCACGGCGCGGAACGGCGAAGCGTCGGGCATCGGCGCGCCTTGCAGGAAGCGATTCAGCCAGCCGTCGGGAGTAGACTTCACACCCGGCGTGGCCGATTCCATGTAATCCTGCGCATCGAAGTGCGAGCGCGTGCTGTCCGGCGAGCCGGCCGCGTGAATAATGGCCAACTCGCGCGCATCAAACAGCGGCTTGAGCGAAGCGAGGCTCGGGTGCAAGGCGAAGAATCCGTCTAGGTCGATGGCGCTCGGCCCTTTGTCGCTTCGCTTCGAGGGTTCCGGAATGGCGATGGTGGGACGCATGGAGTGATACGTTTTTTCGCCGAACGGAATGACGATGTTCAGCCCATCGGCCGCGCCGCGCTGAAAAATTGCCACCAGAATTTTCCGCCGGCCCGGCGATTCCAGCGCGTAGGCTGCCCGGCGAAGAAAGCTGGGCACAAGTCCGGCGCCAAAAAGGCTGAGGCCGGAAGTTTTGAGAAAGTATCGTCGCGAAATGCCCATGCGTGCCTCGATTCCTCAAACCGGACACCAGGATTCAGGTTTGGAAGGGCGGGGCCGAAGCCCCGCCCTTCCACTAACATTCCAGAGCATCCCGTCCGAGCGACTCCGGTAGTTCCCGCCCTGCGGGATAGACTCTGACCGCCGCTACGGCCTACCGCCGCTGGAATTCCGGCGAGCCCAGCAGCAGCGCCGCGGTGAGCGTCGTCTTGGGAAACGCTCCGGGCCTGCCCGCGCCGCCGTTCCCGATTTCGTCCAGACTCCTCATCACCGCAGCTTTTGTCTCCGCCGAAACCGCGCCGCCCAGTGTTCGTTGAACAAGATTATCCAAAATGGCCTGATGATCCTCCGAGGGCGTCAAAGCCTGCAGGTCAAGCTGCGTCCCGCGAATGCGATTGGCGGCGAGAGCCATCGAGAAATTCATTCTGGCCAGCAGCGTACCGGAGTTGATCCAACTGGTCGCGCGGTCGGGGTAGCCGGTGGGCGCCTGATACTGAAAAAGGGGCTGGCCCATGCGCATGATCATTCCCATAAGCGGCGCGCCGGCGTCGGAATCCGCATCGAGCGCGCGCAGCGAGCTGGCCGCCAGCTCGAAAGGCGATTTCACCTTGGCGCGGAACACCTCAGGCGAATTAAACTCGCGGGAGGTCAAAATCGTCCGCAAGACGGAGGGAATATTGCCCTGCGTCATGGTAAAGGTGCCGGCGGCGCTGTCCACGATCGAGGCGGGTGGATTTTCAGAAATAAAGTAGCGGCAAAGTTTCAGGGAAATAAAATGCGCGGTGGAAGGGTGGGCGGAGAGGATCCGCAGGACGGCGATCCCGTCGTTGATTCCCTCCTGGCTGCCGATTCGATGGCCCAGCACCACCTTCTCCCCATAGTCGTGCATGCGCGGCCGGAAGATAAAACCGCCGCCCTGCTGCGGGTGATCAATGGTCCAGCCGGTGAAGCAGCGCGCCACCTCGCGCACGTCCTGCTGAGTGTATCCGCCATCCACGCCGAGCGTGTGCAGCTCCATCAATTCGCGCCCGTAGTTTTCGTTCAGGCCGCGACGCTCCGCATTGGGCTTCATCGCCGCGGGCTCGGGCCCGAATCCAAATGGACCTCGCCGCGCGGGAAGGGCATTCTCAGCGGCGTTCGGACCGACGCTCAGCCAATTATCCAGGTAAAACAGCATGGCGGGACTTTGGGCGGTGGCGGCAAGCAATTGGGAGAAATTCCCGAGAGCGTTGGGGCGAATCGTGTCGTGCTCGAAGGAGGTCAGCAGCCACTTGTCCACGCCCTTTTCGGCGTAGATGTTGAACTGGTTCATCCAGAAGTGAACCATTACTTCCTGAAGCTGCCGCTTGCTGTAGGCGGCGCGCCAAAACTGCTCGCGGCCAAGTTCCATGATGACCCTGCGGGGACCATCGCCTTCCATTAACTGCCGGGTTTCAGGCGGCATCAACTTTCCCGCGCCGTCCATGCTGGGAGTCGTGGCCTGGGGGCGATTCGGCTTGCCTTGCTGGTTCTTGCCCTGCTTGGGGGCGGGGAAGTCCTCCATCAGCTCCGCCGGGCTCATGCTAAGGGTAGGGAGTGTGGCGATCCTCCTGTCCACCTCGGAATCATCGATCCTGTCAGGATGAAGCTGCTCTTCCAGAAATCCGATAATGCCCGCCTGCCCGGCTTTTTCCATGTCCTGGGGCCGGGGGCCGAAAGTCGTCCGGCTAAGGAAATGCCAGGTGGCCAGGTCGGGAGTAAGCGCGGAGTCCATTTAAACCCTCGGTATATCAGAACCCATTTTAGCCCGAAAAGTTGCGACGCACGGTAGGGAGTGCTTGATGACGGGTTCCAGGAACTGAAAAAAATGAAACAAACCGAATTTCCTAAGCAACCTTCTCTTGCCCGCGGGCTTCACAGCTTAGGGTACAGTTTCGTCCACGGCAAGTCTTGGGAGCTTCTTTGCAGTCGCTATTGCAGACCACGGGCAATTGGTGTACTATCATTCCAGGTGAAGTCTCCGGGCCAATGTCTTTTGGTGCAAACAGCATGATGAGAAGTGCTCAAGGTGCGGGCCATCGGCGCAGGTCCTTCGCGAGCGCCATGGGCTCAGTGGTTTTGGCCGCGGTTGCGCTGTTGGTCTTTTCCGTCAGCGTTTTGTCTTCGGAAGCCCGCATCCTGAGTCCTCGCCAAAATACCTCTCCCTGGCACACATCAAAAAGCAGTCGCATGGCGGAGGTTCGCGGGGACGATTTGACGCCGATCCATATCGACGAAACTCGTCGAATTGTACCCATTGCAACTCCCCAGCCGGTTTTCCATTTAGTTCCAACTCCCCTTGAATTGCCCCTGATTGAGCTCCTTGGGGTTCCGCAATCACACGGTTTAAGAGCGCCTCCTCTCACTTAGTCCCAATACCCGAAGTGTCAGCCAATCCCGGCAAGGATGGTTGACCCTATATCCAAGTTCCCATCTCTTGATGACCCGCAGGCAAGGAAGTTGATTCACAGCCTGACGGGGGCAGTTGACAAACATGAGGCAGCCGCCATGGACACAAAAATCGCGGCAGCGGGTGGACGGACATTTTGCACCGCCACCACTCTCTTGTGGATGTCGCAACTCAACGCGTCAAAGGAATGGAGGGTAACTTTGTGGGCGCAATTCTGGAAGCTCCAATCATGTCAGAGGATGGAGCGGTTGAGGAGTTGACTCCTCGCGGCTCCACTAACACTGCCCCGGGTGTGGATTTAATGCAGGGAATTGTTGATGAATCCGATGTATTCCTTGTCGAAAAAGCTGATGAGGATGGGGATGAGTCTTCATCTTCATCCGAGAACTGCCTCCCGGCGGGTCTTGCATCTGGTCCGGGGGCTGGCCCGGCGCACCGAAATGCAGTTGTGGCCGCAACACCGTGCAGGACGGATTCCCTACAGGAACCGCCCTCGCCCGGGGAAGCGCTGCTCCAGGAATTCACTCCTCTCTACCATAAGTATGGGCGGCGGGTTTATCGCCAGTGCTATCGCATGCTAGGGAATCACGAGGACGCCGAAGATCTAACGCAGGAAGTGTTTCTCCAGTTGTTTCGCAAGGCCCATACCTTTCGCGGCGAAGCCAATTTCTCCACCTGGCTTTACCGATTGACGGTCAACACCGTGTTGATGCAGTTGCGCCGGCGGCGCAGGTGGCGTGACACCGTGACATCTCTCGATGTCCCGCCGGGTTCCGAGGACGCCCTGAGCGATGTCCTGACCATGGCCAGTACACCGGCGGTTCCTGTCGCCAACATGCTGGATAAAATCAGCCTGGACAGCGCCATCGCCCAGTTGTCTTCCGGGTATAAGGAAATTTTCCTCCTTCACGACCTGGAGGGCTACCGGCACGATGAGATTGCCACCCAACTCGGCATCAGCGCGGGCACGTCAAAATCGCAACTGCACAAGGCGCGCAATCGCCTGCGGACCCTGATGGGATAGTCTTCGAAGGGGTAATTGCCAGCCCCGCCATTGATGGATATTTGGGGAGCGGGCGCACGCGGACGGGTCGGGTCGTCCGCGCCTGCGCCCGCTAGATTTTTTTCATTCCCTTAAAGGGGACTTGCGGATGCCGACTGCTGACCCAGAATCCGCCGTTGCCAGTCGGCTGCCTTGGCGGGCTTGCCCCACGCCCGGTAAAGTTGGCCAATCCACTCGCCAGCACGGTCCAAATGATACCGGTCCCACGGATCGACGCGAGCTTTTGCATCCAACGGACGTCGGCATACCCGTCTGGATCCACA
>JASIKV010000208.1 GCA_030049455.1 Terriglobia bacterium | reverse complement strand
TACGAAGGCGAAAATATTCGCAACATTGCGCTGGTGGGCCACGGTGACACGGGGAAAACTCAGCTTGTTTCCGCACTCCTCTTTACGGCGGGCATGGTGAATCGCCTGGGGAAGGTGGACGATGGCACGTCGGTGACGGACTACGACGAGGAGGAAATTCAACGCAAGTTTTCCATCAGCGCCTCGCTGGCCTGCGCCGAGTGGGGAAAAACCAAGATCAATTTCATCGACACTCCCGGCTACAACATTTTTATGCACGAAACGGAGGCGGCGCTGGTGGCGGCGGATTCCGCGCTGGTGTTCATTCACGCCGTCGCGGGCATTGAAGTGCAAACCGAAAAAGTCTGGGGCTTCGCAGAAAAATACAGCCTGCCGCGCGCCTTCGTGATCAACCAGTTGGATCGCGACCGCGCCAGCTTTGAGCGCACGCTGGAAGCTCTTCGTACCACCTACGGGCGCATGGTGACTCCCGTGCAATTGCCCATCGGGCAGGAAAGAAGTTTTCGCGGACTCGTCGACCTGGTGAGCATGAAGGCATATCTCTTCGACCCCGATGGGTCGGGCAAGGGCAAGGAATCTGAAATTCCCGCTGACGTCAAGGACGCCGCCACCAAGGCCCACGAAGCACTGGTGGAAATGGTTGCCGAGGGCAACGATAAATTAATGGAAGAGTTCTTCGAGAAGGGTACCATTCCGGTTGAGGACCTGGCGCCGGGCTTGAAGCAGGCCATTTCGGAAAAGCGCATCTTCCCGGTGACGGTGGCCGCGGGTGTGCTCAACATCGGAAGCGATTGCATGCTGAATTTTCTGGTCGATTACATGCCCGCGCCGGTAACGCGCGGGGAAGTGGAAGGTTTGGACCACGAGGGTGGGCAACCTGTGAAGCGCAGGATTGCGGATGCGCAACCCGTCTCCGCCTTTGTTTTCAAAACCGTTGCCGATCCTTTCGCCGGGCGCGTAAGCTACTTCAAAGTGATGTCCGGCGTGCTGAAAAACGAAGCGAATTTGACGAATTTCAATCGCGGCGCCGGGGAGCGCCTCTCGCACATTGGGGTGACGCAGGGTAAAACGCAGATTGCCGTCGCGGAGCTGCACGCCGGCGACATCGGCGCAGTAGCGAAACTGAAAGACACGCTCACCGGCGATACGCTGGGTGACAAGGGCTCGCCCATCGTCTATTCCAAGGTGAAGTTGGCCGAGCCCGCGATTTCCTTCGCGATTGAACCCAAGTCGCGCGGGGATGAGGACAAGCTCTCGACCGCGATTCACCGTATGCTGGAGGAAGACCAATTGCTGCGCTTCTCGCGCGACCCGCAGACCAAGGAATTCCTGCTTTCCGGCGCGGGGCAGCAGCACGTGGAAGTGGCGGTTTCAAAACTCAAGCGGCGGTTCGGCATCGAAGTCACGCTCAAGGCGCCGAAAATCCCTTATCGTGAGACCATTCGCGCCAAGGCCGAGGCGCAAGGCAAGCACAAGAAACAGACGGGCGGACACGGGCAATACGGTGACTGCTGGATTCGCGTGGAACCGCTGGCGCGCGGCGTGGGCTTCGAGTTTGTGAACGACATTTTCGGCGGCGCGATACCACGCAATTTCATCCCCGCGGTCGAGAAGGGAATTGTGGAGGCGGCGGCGCGAGGTTATATGGCCGGTTATCCCGTGGTGGACTTCCGCGTCGTCCTCTATGACGGCTCCTATCACGACGTCGATTCTTCTGAGATAGCCTTCAAGCTGGCAGGCTCCAAGGGTTTCAAGAAATGCATGGAGCAGGCCAAGCCTTGCCTCCTGGAGCCGATCATGAACGTGGAAATCACTGTTCCCGAGAATTATTCGGGCGACATCATGGGAAATCTGAATGGCCGCCGGGGCCGCATCCAGGGCATGGAGCCGAAATCGGGATCGACGGTGGTGAAGGCGCAAGTGCCGCTGGCCGAAATGCTGAGCTATGCTTCCGACCTCACTTCCATGACTCAGGGCCGCGGGACTTACGCCATGGAAATGTCGCACTACGATATTGTTCCCCCGCAGATCGCGGAAAAGATTGTCGCCGCCCACAAGCCCGCCGCCGCGGAAGAAGATGAAGACTAAGGTGCGGGTCGTGTGAAGGTGGTGGACCCGAATTTTGACGAAGCAATCGCATGTTCATTCCGCAGATATATCCGCTCACGCTCGCCTTGATGATCCTCAGCATGTTCTCCTGGGGCAGTTGGGCGAACACCCAAAAGGCCGTGGGAAGCTGGCGGTTTGAGCTTTTCTATTGGGATTACGTTTGGGGAATTCTGCTGCTCAGCCTGGCGGTGGGTCTGACGCTTGGCCGCACGGACGCCGCAAGCCCTGACAGCTTCTTCAACAACCTCAGCAGCGCAAGTTCGCGCAACATGCTTCTGGCGCTGGCAGGTGGGGCGATCTTCAACGTCGCCAACATGCTATTGGTTGCCGCGATCGGAATCGCCGGGCTGGCCGTGGCGTTTCCCATCGGTATCGGATTGGCGCTGGTGGTGGGTTCGGTGCTGAACTATGTGGTTACGCCAGCGGGAAATCCCCTGCTGTTGTTCGGTGGCATTGGAATGGTCTGCGTCGCGATTGTGCTGGACGCGCTCGCGTATCGCAAGCTTTCCGGAAACGTGCAGGTGACGACCAAAGGCATTGTGCTGAGCCTGATGTGCGGCGTGGCCATGGGCCTGTTCTATCCCTTCATCGCCAAGGCCATCAAGGGCGAAGGCCACCTTGGCCCTTACACGGTGATGTTTGTGTTTGCAGTTGGAATCCTGATTTCAAACTTCCCGTTGAACTACGCGCTGATGCGGAAGCCGATTACCGGTGCGCCGCCCGTTAGCATGAGCGAATACTTTGCCGCGCGCGGTGGGCTGCACGCCTGGGGAGTGCTGGGCGGAGTGATCTGGGGCGTAGGCAGCGTGTCAAACTTCGTTGCGTCGTACGCGCAGATGGTCGGTCCCGCAACCTCCTACGCGCTGGGACAAGGTGCAACGATGGTTTCCGCGCTCTGGGGCGTATTTGTGTGGAAGGAATTCCGGGGCGCGGGACCAGCCGCAAATCGCCTCCTCGCCCTGATGTTCGTATGCTTTCTCATCGGCCTTGCCGGAGTGGCGCTGGCACCGTTGGTGAAGTAAATTCCCGAGCCGAAGGCGAACGTTGAAAGTCAAAAGTCTAATCCGAATGGGCGGCCCTCTGCGTCTTGCTGTGTGCCTGCTTGTCGGCCTCGCGCTGTTTAATAGCGTATGCGCGGCTGGGGACCCGCCTGCTAAGATCCCTATAATCCTCGACACCGACATCGGCACGGACATTGATGACGCCTTTGCCCTGGCGTTGATCATCAAAAGCCCGGAGTTGGATTTACTGGGCGTCACGACCGTTTCCGGCGATACTGCGGCGCGGGCGCGCATCGCGGCCAAATTGCTTTGGGAGGAGGGCGGCAAGTGGCGGCAAGTTCCTGTGGTGGCGGGTATTCCCGGGCCGAAGCAAGAAATCAACCAGGCACGCTGGGCGGAGGTATTCGTAAGCCCGCAGATTTTGTCGGAAAGCGCCGTGGACTTTCTGCGCAGCAAGTTCCATCGCTATCCTGGCCAAATTACTTTAATTGCCATCGGTGAGCTTACCAACGTCGCAGCCGTCCTGAAGGTTGACCCTCTGGTGGGAACCAAAATAAAGCGCATCGTGCTTATGGGCGGGTCAATCGTGCGTGGGTATGCGCCCGGGTCCAAGCCCGACCCGGAATGGAACATCAAGTCGAATCCCGCCGCCGCTCAGGTAGTTTTCTCGTCGGGAATTCCCATCGTCATGGCGCCGCTCGACGTGACCGCCATGCTGAAGATGGATTCTCAGGCGCGCAGCCGCATCTTCAGTCAGAACACGCCCCTGACAAATTCATTGGCCGCCCTTTACCACCTCTGGGGCCGCGAGACGCCCACGCTGTTCGACCCGATGGCCGTGGCGATGCTCCTCAACCCAAGCCTTTGCGAGACCAAAGACCTCGCGATTGAAGTTGATGGCCAAGGATTTACAAGGGCCGAGGAAGGGAGGCCCGCCAACGCCACTGTAGGAATGGAGACGGACCCCTCGAAGTTTTTCGAGTTTTACTTGAGCCGCCTCACTGGGAATTAAAAGGTAATTCACGCCCTCGGAGCCGCTCCACCACTGCTCGTAACATGCGCCTGTTACTTCGCCGACGGCTCGAGCTTCGCCTGAATCCGGTCGTGAATCCAGTGGGGGTCCCACCATTCGATGGGATTGACGGGAATCCCGTCGAGCATCATCGTGAAGTGCAGGTGATCTCCGCCAGCGAGGCCGGTCTGGCCGGTGCGGCCGATTTCCTGCTCGCGCTTTACCTGCTCGCCTTCCTTCACGGTGATTGCGCTCATGTGACCGTATAGACTTTGAATCCCGCAACCGTGGTCAATCACCACTGCATTGCCGAAAATCCCGAAAAACCCAGCAAAGACCACCACCCCGTCATTCGCTGCGCGCACCGGCATATGCTCATGCCCGGCCAGATCGAATCCCAAGTGAGTCTGGTGGTCCACCACCTGGCCGTTGTAGGTATAGGAGCGATAGTCGGCGAAGCTGGCTTCGGTTTTGGCAGGCAAGCGAAGGAATGGCTCCGTCCAAAGGAACGTCGAAGCGGTATGCTTGGAGAGCTCCGTCAATTGTTGAGAATCGATCTCGCGCAAATGCCCGTTGATTTCCAGGTAATTCTTGAGCGGGCTCCCCTCATCGGTCAGCTCCGGCGTGGCAGCCATGATGGGCGGAACAACGCGGTTCAGAAAGTCGTCCGTAAGAGAAATGGTATCTGTGTGAAATTTCTTGGGAAACACCTTGTAGGTGAAATTGGCGATCGATTGATTTCCCACATCATCGCGGGCCACGATGCGCGCAGGCGTTGAGGGGTCAACATTGTATGGGAACGCGAAGAGCGCCAGGCGCGTCTCGGGCGCTGACTCCTTCGCGGGAAAACTAATGAAGAAATAAGAACCAACTTCGACTCCTGACTCAGTGGTGCCCGGTGAGACCTTGAACATCACCATGTCGCAGCCGCCCTGGTTGATGTAGTGCAGGTTGGTCAGCACTTCGATTTGCGGAGGCGCGAACCGCACAGGTAGATCCAGGGTGGTCTCGCTCTGCCCGCCTCGGAAAAAGCGGCCCCAGGAATCGTTAGCGGCGGTGATCCGAAGGGCGGCGCGCCCTTCTTTAAGCTGCGGGATGACCTCGCGGCCCACCAAAACCTTCCAATGCGTCGAACTTACCGGGCCCGCGGACCAGAATTTCCACCAACGATGAGGGCGATCGGAGATTACCAGGTTCGAGCGGTGCACGATCTGTCCATCCTGGACCACTTCAACGGCCACGGATCTCAGATTGTGCTTCGCATCGCTTGCGTCCACGGTAATTTCTGTCTTTTGTCCCAAGCCCTTGGGCGGGTTCGCCACGCGAATCGCCGGCGCTTCACTGCCGGCAAGTTTGAAAAGCAGGACGATTAAAACAGCTGCCACAGCGATGACCAGAACAATCAGCCCCGTGCCAACGCCGCGATCCGACCTTCTGCGCGTTTTAGTCAATCGCATTTCCCCGAAAGAAATTAAATTTGGAAACTGGAATTGCAAATCAAACTCGAATCTCAAGCGTCGGCATTTCAATCAGGCGGCGGGCTTGATGACAATAATCCGCAGGCCGCGGAAATCCACGCGGTTGGTGCGGCTTTCGAGGCCAATGTATCCTTGGTTGGGAACCTTGCTTAGGGGGCGCTTTTCGGCGAAGACAAACGCCGGATCGTCAAAATCGATTTTATGAATGCGATTCCCATTTAGGAATACGATCAGGTGGCGTCCGATACACGAAATCTCAGCCTGGTTCCACTCGCCTGCTTTGCGGCCGACGCTAAGCAAAGGAATTACTGCGCCGTAAACAGCTCCCGTGCTGTGGAGGTCGGTGAGCTGCCCGGCATCGTCGAGAATGGAGATCTTGAAGCCGGTAAAAGCCGGGTCGCCCTGTTCGGCGGAGCGCAGGAAAATGCCGCTCACGGCGCCTTTGGAGAGACGGTATTCCATCCGGAGAACGAAATCCGCGTATCGCTGGTCGGAGCGCAGCCAGCCGCCCTTGCCTTCCGTCCAGAGAATGCCATTCTCCGCGTGCCAGTCCGGTTCTCCCATCTCGTGCCAGCCGGACAAGTCCTGCCCGCTGAAAATCGGGCTGAAATCCGCGTCATTCACCTCTTGTTCTTGAGCCGTTGAGGCGAGCGTGAGAATCGGGAACAAGATCAGCAACCAGACGAATCTCCTCAACATTTCCTGCACCACTCCCCATGCTTTGGTTCGAATCTCTCAGCCTGTCATACAAGATACTCGAAACGTCCATAATTTCACAATTCGAATCGAAGGCCGAACACCTATGCGCGCGCAAACTGTTAACGCTTGTTGGAGTTCGTGCCATTGGACGCATCTTTGCGGGCTGAGGATGCATGCCTGGGGGAGAATGGAAAACCCTTGCAGCCGCGGCACTCGAGCCGGGTCTGAGGCAGCGGTTCGCGGAACGCCTGTGTGGGAAATTTCTTTAGCTCGTCGAATGATGCGGTATCTTATTTCCCGCCGCGTCACGGGCCTTCCAGGCGTTGTCAACGTCACCCATCACCACGAGAGTGTCGCCGCCGGCCATTACGGTGTCGTCGCGAGGATTGAATTTCATGTCGCCATCGGACTTGCGGATTGCCAGGGGCAGCAGCTCGTACCGCCCGTGCAAGTCCAGGTCTTTGAACTTCCTTCCGACCCAGGGCGAGCTCTGGGGCACGGTGATTTCCTCCACACGCAGCGTCCCGGAAGGGTCGCGCAGCATGGTGTCGAGAAAGCTTACCACACTCGGTCGAATCAGTTCGGAAGCGATTCGCAGGCCTCCGATCATGTTCGGAGAGATCGCGGCGTTTGCGCCGTGCCGCAGGAGCTTTTCCACCATGCGCGACTCCGCACAGCGCGCCACGATGCGCAGATTGGGATTCAGCAGGCGGGCCGTGACGGTGGTCAGCAGGTTGTCCTTGTCCTCCGGGAGCACCGTGGCCATGCCGCGCGCCGACTGGATGCGCGCCTGGGTCAGAACTTCCTCATCCCCACCTTCACCCTTCAGCACGGGCACTTCGCCCAACTGGCCGATCCTTTCCAGGCGCTCCTCATCGTGGTCGATCACGATGAAGACGTTTCCGGTTTTCAGGAGCTCTTTCACCAGGTAGGTGCCCGTTTCACCGGCGCCGCAGATTATCAGGTGATCGTGCATGTCCCGAATCATTTTTTCCATCTTGCGTCTCCAGAAAATGTTGTTCAGTTCGCCTTCCACGATGAATGCTGTGGAAGCGGAAAAAACGTACAGCATGATGCCGATGCCGATCAGGATGAAGAAAATATTGAAGAGCCGCAGCCCAGGATTCGCATGAGTGTCAACGATCTCGCCGTAGCCCACCGTGGAGACCGTGACCACGGCCATGTAAAAGGCGTCCAGGAGCGTGACCTCCGGCCCGCCAAACCACATGTAGACGGCCACCGCCGAAAGCACGACGACAACCAGCAACATCAGCGAGATTCCCAGTTGTTTGCGAAGGTTCACGGGTTCCTCATCGCAACGCGGTGCACAATGCGACTGCCCCGGGGGGCGCTATTTTAACACAGGCCGTGAATGCCCAAGGGAGCGCGCACGTGAGACCTTGCGGGATTGCTTCGCTCCTTCGGGTCTCGCTTCGGATCGTCCCGCGTCGCGAGTGCCGAAGTCAATTCCCAGCAGCTTGCGATGCTGCTCCTGGACGTAAGGATCCGTCATGCCGGCAATGTAATCGCACACCACGCGGTGCAGTGGCTCCCTCTGCGACTGCTGGAAGTAGAAAGCGGGCAGGCTTTTCGGGTGCATCATGAAGTACCCAAACAGCTCGCGAATGCAGTCGGTCAGTTGCCGCCGCTCGGTGTTCAGATTCTGATGGGAGTAGAGATGCTTGAACAGAAATTCCTTAACCTTCAGCTCCTCCTTCATCATGCTGGCGCCCAGGGATACCAGCCGCGAGGGGTGGGCGCGAACCTGCCCGAGCGAGCGAATCCGCTTCCTGCCCAATCGTCGGCAAGTTGATTCCACCAGGTCCGTCACCAGGGAGTTCAAAAGCAGCTTGAGTGTTTCGTTAAATTTCAGCTTTTCGATGGCCGCAGAATATTTCTTGTCCACATTGCGATACAAGCGGTCAAATAACGGCAAGCTCGAGCGCAAGACCGGCAGGGTTAGAAGCTTCGCTTCGTATCCATCGTCGAGATCGGCGCAGTTGTAGGCGATTTCGTCCGCGATATCGATCAATTGCGCCTCGAGCGGGGGCCGCTCGCCAAGCCGGTATTCCGCCAGTTCCGGATAATCGTCGGGCCGGTAGTCCCGCGAGTGCTTGATGATGCCTTC
>JASIKV010000207.1 GCA_030049455.1 Terriglobia bacterium | reverse complement strand
TGCGCCGCGTCTGCCGGGTTGCCCAGTTTCATCAAGCAGGTGCCCAGGAAGAATCTGGCTCCCAAGTCAAGCGGATTGGCGTGAACGGCCTGTTGGAAGTAAGAGGCCGCCTGCGCGTAATCGCCGCGCGGAAAATAGAACGCGCCCAGAACATCGTATCCCGAGCTGTAGCGCGGCGTCAGAGCCACAGCTTTGTGGAAATAAGTCAGGGCCTCGTCAGGGTGGCCTTCCAGCGCCGCGATTTGGCCAAGTCCGATCAGGCTGTCGTAGGTAACGGTCGTTAATTCCACGAACGCCACGTGATTCAGTTGTATTGCGGTCCGATATTCCTGCGCGGCGCCGGCCAGGTTCCCCTCGCGATACTGAAGGTCCAGCGCGCGATGGACGTGCACCAGGGCGGACTTTGGCTCGGCGTTGTAGGAATAGTTCCACAGCGTGTCATTGGTGCGCCAGCGTGGCACGGCACGCAAGTCCTGAACGCAGAAAAGGGCCATCGCCAAGCCCAACGCGGGGGCAATAACCAGCTCGGGCCGCCGCAGCCGGAAATAATTTGGAAGAGTGTGCAGGGCGAGAACAGCCACGGCAAGTGAAAGCCCCATGGAGGGCAGGAACGAAAACCGATCGGCAATGAGCGGATAACTTAGCTGTCGCACATCCAAACAAGGCAACAAGGTTACCGGCCACCACAGAATGAGGAATGCCAAGGGCCGATTCTGCTTGCGAAATGCGATGGTGAGAAGGAGGGCCACAAGAGTAATCCATGGCCAGGGTGAGCGCAGGGCCGAGGACAGATCAAAATTACGAAAATCATTGAGCTCCACCGGCCAGAAGAAGAGCTTGGTGTGCTGCCCCAGCAGCGCAAGAGCGGCCGCGAAAACGCGCAAGGGCACTTTCCATAAATTCGGAGCGTGCGAAAGATGCCCCAGCACGGCCACGCGGATGCGGAGATAAATCGCCATCGCCGCCAAATAGGGAAGCCAGCGAAGGGCCTTCCGCCACCAGCCTTCCTCGTCCTTCATCACGAACCAGTAGACTGCCAGGAGCAAGGGCATGCTGACGCCCATTTCCTTGAACAGGAGCGATACGAAATACATCGCGGCTCCCAGGGCGTGCCAGGCCCAACGCCTCCCAGGGGATTTCTCAGCGCGAAGAAAAATGACAAAGGCCAGAAGGTAGAAAAGTCCGCAGCCGCAGTCCGGAACACACGAGACCCAACACACCGGCTCCACGTGCTGCGGATGCAAGGCCCAAATGAGCGCGCCGGCGAATGCCGTCAGGTGGTTGTGCAGAAGGTCGCGTCCCAGCCGGTAGACCAGCAGGACGGTGATGACGTAAAAAACCAGTTGATAGAGATGAAACGCCGCAGTGTTTGCGCCCGCCACCTGCCAGACGAGCCAGTGGGAGAAGATATGAAGGGGACGGTAGAAGTTCGTTTCCGCCGCGTGCCCTTCGAAGGACCAGACTGAACCGGTAAAGATGCGCCGCCAGAGGTGGGGATTCCGCAGGAAGGGATTTTCCAGGACCTGCTTGCCGTCGTCATAAACGAATCCATTGCCCAGCGTAGCGCCAAACGCCGACACCGTGCACAGGATGAGCAGCCACTTGGCCACGGCGGAGTGGTTCTTCAGCAGATTATCGCAGCGATCCAGCAACGTCATCCTCCACGAATCCCATCGGCCTCAAGCAGGGCTTGCCTGCCGCCTTTCAGCGTTTCGTCAACAACGTGCGGACGCGCGCCGCCTCGTTTGAATCCCCGGCGGCATCGAGCGCGCGAGCTTCCGCCTGGTAAGCCTCAATATAAGTCGGATCGACTTGGCGCGCAGCATGAAACTGCGCGGCGGCCTCCCGCGGGTCGCCGAGCTTCATTTCACAGGTCCCCAGGAAGAATCGTGACTCCACATCCTGCGGGTCGAGCTTCACGGCGGTGGTGAAGTATTCCGCGGCGCGCTGATAATCGCCCTGCGGAAAATACACGGAGCCCAGGGCCTTGTACGCCGGGCTGTGGTCAGGCGAGATTTGAATGGCCATTTTGTAGTCGTCCATCGCTTCCGCAATGCCCGCGCGCTGAAGGGCGACTTGCCCCAGCCCGAGGTAGCACTCGTAAGCGATTCCCGCCAGGGGTTTCGCACTCTGGCGATTCAGGCGCAGCGCGGTTTGATATTCGGCTTCCGCGCCCTTCATGTTTCCGTCGCGAGTGCGCAAGAGGGTCGCCTGAAAAAGGTGGACCAGCGCCGAGTTGGGAGAGGCGCGCAGCGAGTATCCCCACAGGGCGGCGTTGTCGGCCCAGGCGGGAACCAGCCGAACGTCGCCGGCCGCAAAGGCGATCGTTGCGATGAGAACCAGTCCAGCCAAAACGGGCGCGAGCTGCGGCGCCGGAATCCGGCGCGGCAACGCCTGCAAGAAGATGTAGGAAACCGCCAGCGCCGCCCCCACCGAAGGCAGGTAGGAGAACCGGTCGGCCACCGGAAAGCTGACCATGCGAAAATCGAGGCAGGGCGCGAGTGTTACCAACCACCAACTGAAGAGGAATCCCAATATGGGATCTCGCTTTCGAATAAGCAGGGCGATGAGAATGGCCGCAGTCACCAACCAGGGCCACGGAGAATGCAGGCTCGCGTGAAGGTCGAAGACGCGGAAGGCGCTCATCCCGGTGGGCCACAGGAAAAGCCTGGCGTGCTGCCCCAGCAATCCAAACGCCCCCGCAATCACCTCGCGAGGGGCCTTGATGGCTTGCGGGTTTTGCGAAAAGCTTCCGAGGGCAGCGACGCGGAGGGCGAGGTAAACGGCAAGCGCCGCCCCAAAGGGAAGCCAGCGAATCGACTTCTGTCTCCAATTCGAATCGCCGGG
>JASIKV010000017.1 GCA_030049455.1 Terriglobia bacterium | reverse complement strand
GCGGGCCAGGAGAAGAAGGACCATCATGGTTTCGTCATCGCCGCAAAGCTGACGGCGGGAAATTGCCGAAGCTGCCACGAGGGCATCTACCAGCAATTCCTTCGCAGCCGGCACGCGGCCCCTGCGTGGGCGGCAATTTATGGCGAAAAGGGACTGACGCCCGAACAGGTGAATTTCTCCGAAACCTACCAACCCGGGGGCACGCGCCGGCCGCCTCATCCCTTTGTGCAGCTCGAAGGCGGATCGGCAATGGCCAGCGGCTGCCAGCAATGCCACAGCGTGGGAAGGCCCAACGCCGATGGCACCATCGGCACCTGCACAGCCTGCCACACGCGACACACCAGTTCGGTGCGAATCGCGCGCCTGCCCAGTACCTGCGCGCAGTGCCATATGGGCCCTGACCATTCTCAAATCGAGATCTACGAGGAATCCCGCCACGGCGTGTTGTTCCAGGCGCAGGAACACCTGCTGAATCTCGATGCGCCGCCCATGACCCTGACGACCCGCGACATGTTTGTTCCCACCTGTGCCACCTGTCACATGAGCGGCATCAACGGTTTGGGCGTAACGCACAATCCCTCCGAACGCCTGTCGTATTACCTGGCGAATGCAATTACAGAAAAGCGCCCAATCTACGCTGAGGCGCAGGCGAAAATGCGCGAGGTATGTGCCCAGTGTCACACTCCCGGTCTTGTTGACCGCGTTTACAGCCAGGCTGAGCAGGTCGTGCAGCACACGAACGAACGTGTGCTCGCCGCACAAGAGATTGTTGACGGCCTGCGCAAAGACGGAGTGCTGACCGGCCCTCCGTTTTCCAATCCCATCGATTTCGTCTACTTCGACTTGTGGCATTACGACGGCCGCACCAGCAAGCATGGAGCATTCATGGGTGGAGCGGACTTTGTGCAGTGGCACGGCGACTACCCGATGCTTCAGAAGACTGTCGAACTGGAAGCGATGGCGGCCCAACTGCGGAGAGATCATGCCCGATCCAAATAAGCGCTGGTGGATGCAACCGGAGATTTGGGTCGAGGCGTTCGTTACCGTGAACATCGCCTTCCTCACCTTCGATATTTTCCTCGCGCATTCGGTCAATGACTTTCGCAATCGCGCGGAATATATTCCGCTGCTGTTCTCGGCGACGGCGCCTTGGATTCTGCTCGTGGCACTCTCGCAACGGTGGCGGCGGCCGGCCGTATGGAGGTTTCTGGGACTCATCGCCGGCTGGGGATCGATCCTGATCGGGCTCACCGGAGTGATTTTCCACCTTCAGAGCCAGTTCTTCTATGAGCGCACACTGCGGAGCCTCACCTACTCCGCGCCCTTCGTCGCGCCGCTCGCCTATACCGGCCTTGGATTCCTGCTGGTCATGAATCGCATGGTGGCAGTGGATTCCGAGGAATGGGGGCGATGGATTGTGCTGTTTGCCCTGGGTGGGTATTTTGGAAACTTTGTCCTGAGCCTCACCGACCACGCAGAAAATGGATTTTTCTTCCCTCTCGAATGGGTACCCGTGGCGGCCAGTGCCCTGGCCGTGGCGTTTCTGCTCATGCCTCTCCTCCTGCGGGTTTCAAGGCAATTTCTCAATTTGTGCGTCGTGATCCTGGCACTGGAAGGAGCTGTAGGTGTGTGGGGATTCTTCCTCCACGCTTCCAGCAACCTGCGCGGGCCTTCGATTCACATGTTCAACAATTTCATTTACGGCGCTGCTCCGCTCGCGCCTCTTTTGTTTCCCAATCTCATGCTGCTGGCAATGATCGGAATCCGGCAGTTGAGGCACAAATTCAGCTGACTATACCCCGGCGCGTGAATCGCGCCGCAGACGAAATGAAAGTTTTTGGAATCATCCTGAGCAAGGCTCATCCGCAGTCTCATCCGACGCGGCAGGCCAGCGACAGCCAGCGACATGATTATGAGGATTGAACTTGGGTTATGCGATGAGGAAGTGTAACATGCGCAGGGCTTCCGTGAATTCAATGCATCGAGCAAGCGGAATTCAGCATCGGGTGGGTACCAATGAATAGACCAGAAATGCGTAGACGCGGTCGGCGGCAGGTCGGTCTGCTTTCTGCTTTTTTGGTTTCGATCAACCTGTGCCTATTTGCGCAGCAAGAATCGCGGCCCAAGCCGGAGGACTACCCGGCACAAGTGGACAAGCTCTTCGCGAAGTGGGACACATACGACACTCCGGGATGCGCCGTGGGAGTGTATCGCGAGGGCCGCACCATCTACCTGCGCGGCTACGGGATGGCGGACCTCGATCACAACGCGCGCATTGAGCCTTCCACCATCTTTCACGTCGCCTCCATGTCCAAGCAGTTCACGGCGGCCTCGGTGATCATGCTGAGTCTGGAGGGCAAGCTCTCACTCGACGATGCCGTGCAAAAGTACATACCGGATCTGCCCGATTTCGGCGCTCCCGTCACCCTGCGCCAGCTGATACACCATACCAGCGGATTGCGCGACCAATGGGAGCTGCTGGATATCGCCGGCTGGCGCTATTCGCTCGATTTAATCACCAACGACGACGTCCTGACCATGATGGCTCGGCAGAAGGCCCTGAACTTCCCGCCAGGCTCGCGCTACATGTACTGCAACACCGGATACACGCTGCTGGGCGAGGTGGTGAAGCGAGTAAGCGGTGAGTCTCTTCGGGAATACACCATTCACCACATCTTTCAGCCGTTGGGGATGGAGCATACTCACTTTCGCGACAATCACGCCGAGCTGGTGAAGAACATGGCGATTGGGTACGTTCCTAAGGGCGACACGTTTGAAATCAGCATTACCAATTTTGACACCGTAGGCGCAACGAGCCTGCTGACCACCGTCGAAGATCTTCAGAAGTGGGATGAAAACTTCTACAACCCACGCGTGGGAGGCGAGCGCCTTCTGGAGGAGATGCTGCGTCCCGGCGTATTGAACGATGGCAAGCCCATTGATTACGCTTCGGGATTGGTGGTCACCACCTTTCGCGGTCTTCGGGTAGTGGACCATGGGGGCGCCGACGCCGGGTATCGCAGCGACATGATGCGATTCCCGCAGGAACACTTTACGGTTTCGGTTTTGTGCAACGTGTCGACGGCAAATCCGTCATATCACGCCCACCAGGTAGCGGAAGTTTACCTTGCCGACAAATTGAAACCTGAGCGCCCCACGCCGGAGACAAAACCCGTTCAGCTGAGTGAGCAGCAGTTGAGGGCCCGCACGGGAGCATTCATCAATTCCGACGGCAACGACATCCTGAAGATCATTTTCAAGGATGGCCATCTGGCCATTGCATCAGAGGGCGACGAACCGGCGCGATCCCTTACTCCGCTCGCCGAAAACCGTTTCCGCCTGGGGATCGCCGATTACGAGTTTCGAAATGGGGCGGACGGGGGCGATGAGCTCGCGATTACCAGCGGCGATGGAAAACCGGAAATTTACACCAGGGTCCAGGAATTTGACTCAACGCGCGCCGATCTGAGCGCGTTTGCTGGAACGTACCGCAGCGGTGAGATCGACGCTCTCTATCGCTTCAAGGTGCAGGACCACAAACTCGTGCTGCAGCGCCTCAACTATGATCTGGAAACGCTGCGGATGGAAGGCCCGGATCTGTTTGTCAGCCGGATGGGCGTGATGCACTTCACTCGCGACCCCTCCAATCGGGTCACAGGGTTCGTGCTAGATTCCGGGCGCGTGCTCAATTTTCAGTTTGAAAAGATAGGCTGATCGCAGAGGCTAGCCAGTGCATCGCCCTGCGAGCCGCCGAGGACGATGCGCTCAACTGTAGGGCCTTGCCATGGCAGGCTCCTACGCCGTTCACAGAGGTCGAATAGCTTGAGCAAAGTTCCCCATTGCCTTGTGGCCGCTATTTTTGCGGCATTGAGCGTGGCAGCGCTGAAGACCGGTGGGCAGCGACTGCTTGCCGCGCCGGCCGATTCCGCCAACATTGAGGCGCGCAGCGACTACACCGAAGTGGTTCACGCGCTCGAACCGCTGATCGAGCACGAGCTGAAAGAAAAGGGCATTCCCTCCATCGCCGTGGCCATCATCGATGACCAGGAGATCGTCTGGGCGCAGGGTTTCGGCTATGCTGACCCCGACCGCAAGATTGAAGCCACAGCTTCCACCACCTTTCGCGCCGGCTCGGTTTCCAAGCTCTTCACGGACATCGGTATCATGCAGCTTGTCGAGCGCGGCAAACTCAGCCTGAACGCTCCCGTCGAGACCTACATTCCCGATTTCCACCCTTACAACCCCTTCGGCAAGCCCATCACCCTGCGCGAGCTGATGTCGCACCGCTCCGGGCTGGTGCGCGAGCCGCCGCTGGGCCACTATTTTGACGACCACGCGCCGCCACTGGCTGACGTTGTGCATTCTTTGAATCAGACGACGCTGGTTTATCCCCCCGGCGCGCACAGCAAGTATTCGAACGCCGGCATCACCGTGGTTGGTTATGTGCTCCAGCATATGAGCGGGGAACCTTTTGCGCCTTACCTGAAGAAGGCAGTGTTGGAACCCATGGGTCTTCACTCCAGTGGATTCGAGCCGACTCCCGATCTGATCGGCCGCGTCGCCAAAGCGAACATGTGGACATACGACAACCGCATCTTCCCTGCTCCGACCTTCGAGCTCGGCACGTCCCCCGCCGGAAGCCTCTACACAACGGTCACCGACCTCGGGCGTTTCGAAAGCGTGCTCTTCGCGGGCGGGCGCGGACCCGCCGGGCCCGTGATCAGCCCGGCGACACTGAAGGAGATGTGGACGCCGCAATTCTCGACCGCCGCTGAACCCGGGCGCTTCGGTCTTGGTTTTGTACTGGGCAAGCTGGACGGACACCGCGAAATAGGTCACGACGGCGCGATTTACGGATTCGCCACGTCGCTTGCCGCGCTGCCGGATGACAAGATGGGCGCCGTGGCGGTTTCAACGCTTGATTGCACGAACGCAGTGACCGATCACATTGTGCAGGAAGCGCTGCGGCTGGCCCTTGCCGTGCGCGAGCACAAGCCCCTGCCCCCCGTCGAGCTCACCACGCCCATCGACCCCGGCCAAGCGCGCAGGCTGGCGGGCTATTACGGAAATGGGCCCGGAGCGTTCGAGCTGGATGAGCGCGAAGGAAGGCTTTTCATGCTGCACGAGGGGGGCGACCAGCAGGAAATTCGCAGCCTTGCGGGCCGCCTTGAGGTGGACGACCGCCTCGGCTACGGGGCTCCCATCGTCGCGGGCGATCATGCGGTTCAGATGGGATCCGTCCGTTGGGACGCTGTCAAGAAAGTCGCTCCCGCTCCCGCCCCGCCGCAATTGCAGGAATTGGTCGGCGAATACGGCTGGGACTACGACACGCTCTACGTGTTGGAGAAGGACGGCCACCTTGAAGTCCTGATCGAATGGTTTGAATACGCCCCGCTGAAGCAGGTTTCGCGCGATGTCTTTCAGTTCCCTGATTACGGCCTGTACGACCACGAGCGCGCCACGTTTGAGCGCGACGCGAAAGGCGCGGTTACGAGCGTGAGGATCGGGTGGGTGGAATTCAAGCGGCGCGCCGGAGGCGACATCAGCGGCGGAGTGTTTCACGTTCAGCCTTTGAAGCCCGTCGATGAACTCCGTCGCGAAGCATTGGCCGCGCAGCCTCCTGCGGAAACCGCCGAATTCCTGAGGCCCGACCTGGTGGAGTTGGTGAAGCTCGACCCGACCATCAAGCTGGACATTCGCTACGCCGGCACGCGCAACTTTCTCGGTACGCCGATGTATCAGCAGGCGCGCGCCTTCATGCAGCGGCCCGCCGCGGAAGCGGTCCGGCGAGCCAACCAGAAGCTGCGCGCGATGGGGCTGGGCCTGCTGATTCACGATGCCTACCGCCCGTGGTATGTCACCAAAATGTTCTGGGACGCGGTGCCCGACGCCGACCATATTTTTGTTGCCAATCCCGCGGAAGGCTCGCGCCACAATCGCGGCTGCGCCGTCGACCTTTCCATGTTTGACCTGAAAACCGGCAGCCCTGTGCCGATGGTCAGCACTTACGATGAGATGACCTTCCGCGCCTTCCCTTTTTACCCCGGCGGAACCTCGCTCGAACGGTGGAATCGGGAACTGCTGCGTCACGCAATGGAAGACGAAGGCTTCACGGTCTACGACGACGAGTGGTGGCATTTCGACTTCAAGGATTGGAAGCGCTACCCCATCATGAACGTGGCATTTGAGCAGATGCGTTAGGCGGGTGTGGTGGTGGGCCCACCAGGACTTGAACCTGGGACCAACGGATTATGAGTCCGCTGCTCTAACCAACTGAGCTATGGGCCCGGCGAATTTGCCATACGAAACCTAACTCGTTTAGGGCTGCGATTTCAAGTAGCCGGAATTGAATCGAACGTGAAGGCGGCGTTCTACTCAGGTTCTTCGAACATGCGCTGCTCGGGGACCACCACCACGATTCCGGTTTCGGTCACGTGATACTTCTTTCGGTCTTCCTCCAGGTTGTATCCAATCTCTGTGCGCTCAGGAATATGGATATGACGGTCGATAATGGCGCGGCGGATGCGCGAATAGCGGCCGATATTGACGTGCGAAAACAGGATTGAGCTTTCCACCTCGGTGTAGCTGTTCACGCGAACGTCCGGTGAAACCACCGAGCCCGTGACTCGCCCGCCCGAGATGATTGAACCCATAGAGACGATGGAATCTACGGCGATTCCCATGCGCCGCCCTTCCTGTGCGAAGACGAATTTGGCGGGGGGGTATTGCCTTTGGTACGTGCGAATGGGCCACGCAGCGTCGTAAAGATTGAACACCGGAGAGACCGAGACCAGGTCCAGGTTGGCTTCATAGTAGGCCTCAAGGGTCCCGATATCGCGCCAGTAATAGGCTTCCTTCTTGTTTTCGTCGATAAAGTTGTAAGAATAGACGCTGCCCCTCTCGATCAGGCGGGGGATGACATTCCTCCCGAAATCGTGCTGGGAGTCGGGATCGTCAGCGTCAGCCAGCAGCGATTCGATCAGAAGTTCGCGGTTGAAGCAGTAGATGCCCATCGAGACGTGACATTTATTGGGGTCATGTGGAGAATGTTTCGGATGCGCCGGCTTTTCCTGCCAGCCGACGATGCGGCCCGTGGCATCGATCTCGCAGACGCCAAAGCGGTGGGCCTCGGAAAGGGGAAATTCGATAGTGCCCACGGTCACTCCGGCGCCGGAATCCGCGTGCTGCCGGAGCATCAACTGGTAATTCATCTTGTAAACGTGATCGCCGGAAAGGATCAGAACGTATTTGCAGGGCTCGCTGCCGATGGAGTAAAGGTTTTGGTAGATGGCGTCTGCCGTCCCCTGGTACCAATGCTCGCCCACGCGCTTCATGGGCGGAAGGATGGTGATGAACTCGCCGATTTCGGTTCCCAGAATCGTCCAGCCCTCACGAAGGTGCCGGTTCAAGGAGAGTGCCTTGTATTGTGTAATAACGTAGATATGACGAAGGTCAGAATTAATGCAATTTGAAAGGGTAATGTCAGCGATTCGATAGATTCCGCCAAAGGGCACGGCGGGCTTGGCCCGGTCCCGCGTAAGCGGGTAAAGCCGCTCCCCCTCCCCTCCCGCCAACAGGCAAACCAGCGTGTCGCGCACCATGGATTCAGCAACCTCCCCCGCCAACTTTTCAGATGCTGGTCTGACGCGACAAGGTTCAATGAGCCTGTCGTTTCCGGCACGGCATGCGGACAATGATTATACCAAAGCCGGGTCCCGCGCCAACTGCTCTCTGGCGCCGGCCTAAGCTGAAAGCATCCCGTGCCCCGGCGGACTCTCTGGCCCGCACCGCTGTGTTATATTCGCTTCAGGGAGACGACTTGCAAAAACCCCTGCGTCATAGAAAAAGCAGCCAGCTTGCACCCTATGCCATGCGCGTGGAGGATTCGCAGGGCCGGCGTTACGCCGAGCCCCCTCACCCCTTCCGCAACGATTTCGAGCGCGATCGCGATCGCATCCTACACGCGCGCTCCTTCCGAAGGCTGGAGAACAAGACTCAAGTATTCACGCGGAGGTATTCGGACCATTTCCGCAATCGCCTGACCCACACGCTGGAGGTGGCGCAAATCAGCCGCACCGTGGCGAAAGCCCTCGGCCTGAACGCTGACCTGGTGGAAGCGCTGGCGCTGGTGCATGACGTGGGCCACCCGCCGGGCGGGCACTCTGGTGAGTCGGAGCTGAACCGCTTGATGAACCGCTATAACGATGGATTCGACCATAACCTTCACGCCTTGCGCATCGTGGAATCCTTCGAACAGAAGTACGCTGCATTTCCGGGTCTTAATTTGACCTTTGAGGTTCGCGAAGGCATCATCAAGCACTCGCGGGACTACCGGCCCGACGATTATCCGGAACTGGCGGAATACCGGCTTGGCGAGCGGCCCCCGCTCGAGGCGCAATTGATCGATATCGCGGACGAAATCGCCTACAACTGCGCCGATCTCGACGATGGATACGAAGCGAAGCTTCTAACCCTGCCGGTCTTGCGCTCGAGCTTGCC
>JASIKV010000206.1 GCA_030049455.1 Terriglobia bacterium | reverse complement strand
ATCGGCGCGGCGGAACTGCCCGTGTGTCCCCACAGAGACCAGCTCGAGATAACTACTGTGGCGACAAGGATGATTCGTGTTTTTTTCATGCAGTCTCCTCCGGAGGCGCGCGAGGGGGGAATCGATGAGTTCCCTCAATCGCATTCCGGAAAACGATTGAATCAATTGCTGGTTTGGGCTTTGCAGGACCTTCGCGCCTGATCGAGATCAGCATCCGAATACTTAGGTTCGAGGATTACAAATTTGCCGCCGTTTATCTGAATTCCGCGAACGTCGTTATCGGTCAGGCGTCCATGCCATTTGGTTCCGGCCGGAAATGTGCCCTCAACATACTGGAATTGCTTGCCGCGAATTCCCCAGGAGTAGAAGTGGCTGGTAACTTCGTCCGCGGGGCCCATGCGCTTCAGGATGACGCAGGGCGCGCCGGTCCCCGTGGAGGTAGTTGGGGTGGTGGCCACCGGCGCAACAGGCGCGGGCCCGGCCGGCGCAGCCGGTGCAGGAGCCGGCTGGGAAAGGCGGTCGAACGCCTCCTTGAATTGCACGTTCGAGGGGTCAATCGTATACGCGGCGCGATAATCCTCAAGAGCCGCGGCACGGTCGCCTTTCTTCTCCTCGGTAGCGCCCAGCGTGCTGTGCGCAAGAGCGCTGTTGGGATTCAGGCGCAGCGACTGGCGGGCGGCGGCAGCGGCATCGTCCCATCGATTCTCCTGGATGAGCGTGATGGCCAGGCTCAAATAGAGCAGGGAGTTCTGAGGGTCGAGCAGCAGTCCGGCGCGATATTCCTGTTCCGCCTGGTCATACTGTCCCTTCTGGAAGAATTCCCCGCCGCGCGCTTCGTGCTGCCGGACCTGGGTCTGCAGAGCCTGCGCCGCGGAATCGACCGTAGCGGGCTTGATGACCTGCGCGTTCTTGATGGCATTGATGACGTCATCGTCCCCGCCGGCAAGGCGGAATTGCTGAAGGGACTCCTCGGTGGGATCGAAATCAATGCCGCGATCCTGCACCAGGATGGTGACACGCTGGCTGGGAACCCGGCCGACCAGTAGCGCGAAAATCTGCTCCTGATTCAGAGGCTTTTTGGAATTGTCAGCAGGTTTGGCATTGCGCAGCGCGGTCAGAAACGCGTCGCTTGCGCCCGCCGTTTTCAGCGCCTGGAGATAATCGTCGGTCGGGGAGAAATCGATCCCGCGCTGGTCGATCAGCTTCGCGCCCGAATCGTCTCCCAAGCCGTTTCGTACCAACCCCTGCACCTGGTCTTGCGTCAGGGGTTTCTGCTGCGCCAGGGCAGAGAGGGAGAAGACGAAAAGCATCCCCATGATGAGGAAACTACGAATCATGCACAACTTCATTTCGACCTCGCGCTCATGGCCTGGTCTGAAAGGATTTCGAGGTCACGATTATACCGAAAATATCAGGAATTTCTACCCTGTATTGACGCTGTTCTGGCGCGGCGGCGCCCTAAAGAGGAGGAGAGCGTTGTAAAATGATCCGTTGATTTGCCCGCGTACTTCGTCGAGGTGCCGACCATTCTCAGGTTCATCCCATGTGCCGTTTTGATCTGCATCACCCCGGTTCTGCTCCGCGCCCAGGGCAATTATGAAATCCAGGTTTACGGGTCCGACACAGTCGCGCCGGGCCGCACCATGGTTGAACTTCACAGCAACTTCACCTTCGAAGGATTCAAGACCTTAAATCAGGGCGTGCTTCCCGATGAGCATCAGCTTCACGAAACCGTGGAGATTACACAAGGATGGACAAGCTGGTTTGAGACGGGTCTCTACATCTTTACCAGCTACGGGCCGAATCAGAGTTACAAGTGGGTGGGGGACCACATCCGCCCGCGGGTGCGCGTGCCCGACAGTTGGCATTGGCCCGTAGGCGTGAGCATTTCAACTGAAATAGGCTATCAGCGGCCGATCTTTTCCGGCGACACCTGGACGTGGGAAATTCGCCCCATCATCGACAAGGATTGGAAGTCGTGGTACATCGCCTTCAATCCGGCGCTCGAGCGGTCTTTCCATGGGCCGAGCGTGCCGGAGGGCGTGGGTTTTTCTCCCGGCCTCAAGGTTGCATACTCATTCACCCGGAAATTCAGCGCGGGCTTTGAGTATTACGGGTCGCTCGGCCCGGTTACCGGGTTTGACCCGCTGGCCCAGCAGCAACAGCAATTCTTCCCAAGCATCGATTACGATTTCGGACCTAACTGGGAATTCAACCTCGGCGCGGGCTGGGGAGCGACGCGCAGCACCGACCATTTCATTTTGAAGATGATCATCGGGCACCGGTTCAGGTTCATCACTCCGCGCGTGCCGCGAATCCTGAGGCCGAATCCAGCGACGGGGGGCATGGAGTGAGCCGGGGATCAGGATTCGCCTTGGTCATTGCGCTGCTCGGTCTTGCGCCGGGGGTAGCGGTGCGAAATTCCGGCTGCTCTGTTCCTTCATGGAGGGCATCCCACTACGTCATCCCAATCGGCGGGTTCCCCGCAAAGGCGGCGGAAGCGCGCGCATCGACTGCCGGGAATCCTCCTTCCGCTCCCGCCGATTTTCCTCCCATTCCTTGGCCTGCGGATAATCCTTACTCGCCGGCTCGCGCCGAGTTGGGCAGAATACTCTTCTTCGACGGGCGGCTTTCCGCGAACGATGCCGTCTCCTGTGCATTTTGCCACGATCCCGCACATGCCTTTGCGGGTGGCGGCGCCTTCTCCGTTGGCGTGAATGGAAAGCGGGAAGCTCGCCGCACGCCGACCCTGATCAACCGCGCCTGGGGCAGATCACAATTTTGGGATGGCCGCGCGGCGTCTCTTGAGGAGCAGATTATAGGCCCCATCACCAGCCCCGATGAAATGGGCATGACCACGGAGGCCGTGGCGAAGAAAGTCGGCGTCATCAAGGGCTATGCACCGCTGTTCATGGCGGCATTCGGCGACAGCGCGGTGACGTTTGATCGAATCGCCAAGGCCATCGCCACATTCGAACGGACGATTCTTTCCGGGAACTCCGCCTACGATCGGTATCTGGCCGGCGACAAATCCGCGCTCACGAAGCAGCAGAAAGACGGTCTGGATTTCTTCGAGAAGAAAGGGGAGTGCGCGGAATGCCATTCGGGGCCGAACTTCTCAAATGAGAAATTCGCAAACCTGGGCGTGGGAATGGATCGCGCGAACCCGGATCCGGGCCGCGAGGACGCGACTCATAAGCGCAGCGACACGGGGCGCTTCAAAGTGCCGACCTTGCGTGACCTGGCCAGCCGCGCGCCCTACATGCACGACGGCAGCGTCAAGACGCTCGCCGAAGTGCTGGACATTTACGCCAAAGGCGGCCTGCCCAACCCGCATCTGGATACGCGCCTGGCGCCGTTTTATCTGGACGAAGAAACCCGGCGCGACGTGCTGGCGTTCCTGGATTCTCTCAATGGCCAAGGTTGGCAGAACATCAAGCCGCCGACTACGTTTCCGCAATAACGACGCGCCGGATTCATTGAACCGCTAGTCCTTGTCGGCATTTTTCTTTGCCTCCGCGGGCAAGCCGAAGCAATAGAGATTCGAATCGTGGTCGACGGCATACACGCGGCCGTCGGCGATGGCCAATCCGCTGAAATGGACCCATGTGCTCATGGCGTCGCCGCTCTGATAAAGGATTGCGCCGGTCTTGGCATCGAGCGCATAGAGAACTGCGTTGTGCGTGTGCTCGCTGCGCTCCTGGTCGGTCAGTCGCTTCCGCCCGGGAGCAAAGATGATGGGCGGACCCGAGGCTTGCATCGTGTTTTCACCGGTGGCGAGCGCGAAGATCACGCCGCCGGCGATGGCCACGGGTTCGGGGACATCAAAATCGCCGGAAATCCACGCCGGGTCGAGTGTGGGCGTGTGCGTGGAAGAGTCGGTGGCCAGCTTGAAAGCCATAATGCTGCCGTGGGGATTCGGCCCGTGAGTGACCGGAAAGTGCGGCGCCTCCTTTGAGACCGGTCCCCAGGAGGGAACATAAAGCCAGGTGTCGCCCTGGAGATCCCGCCAGGTGGAGAGCTCGCCCCAGATGCCCATCATCTCGTATTCGAGGTCGTCATTCGAGATCTTGCGCCGGTAAAGCGGCGTCTGGTGATCGGCGGTGCCCAGGTCGTCTGCGTCGAGGAGGTAAAGCGCGCCTTCCTTGCCACCGCCGGCCACCAGGCGATGATCACGGTAGGGAAGCCAAATGAGGCTGGACGCCGCGATGTCCAGATCGTACTGGTTAAGCTGATCGTAATTCAGCGGCGAATAGTAGTCGGTGACGCTTAGATCGTCGCCGCGCGCGGCAATCAGGCTGCTGCCGAATTCACTTTCCCCGGGATCAAAAGGACCATCGCCGGTGGAGGCAAACACCCGCCCATCCGCGCCGATGGCCACGCCTCCGCGCCCCCAGATTCCGGCTCCGTATCTCTTCGCCGTCAGCAAATCGCGGATGACCGGGCGGTCGGGGTCGCGCAGATCGAAGGAGTAAATTCCTGATCTCGCCCCGCCGCACCCCTGCGAAATCGCCGTGTAGACGATGCCGTTGGATAAGTTGAGACTCCAATTCTTTGAAAAAGCGGGCACAAATTGCACGGGACCAATCCGCGTCCGGCCGGTGCCCAGGTCCAGTCCATACAATTTTCCATCTGCGGCTATGACGTAAATCAAGCCGCGGGCTTCATCAATGGTGGGCGTGTCGTTCAGGTTGTTGGGGCACAGCCACATGCCCTCGTCCTTGGGCAGGACGTGAGAATCAAAATTGTGCGTCCATACCAATTCGCCGGTGCGAGCGTCGAGGGCATTGAGATTGTCTGCGCTGCCCGCCACATAAACCAGATTGCGGATGCCGGTGGGCGTGGTGATTTTCTCCGCCACCACCGGAGCCGTAAGGGCCGCCAGCGATCGCGGCTCGTTCTTGATCCTTGTTTTCCAAAGCAGTTTCAGGCCGGCGACGTTTTGAACGTTCAGGGAGTCTTCCCCGACGGCCCAGCCGGAGCGTTGGGGATCGTGGCCGAAGGTCGGCCAGTCCGCACTCCAGCCTGTGGCGCACATCAGGAGGCAAAGCAATGCAGCAGAACGGCGTGCAAGTCTGTGGGTTTTCATTTTTCTCCGTCGGTTAACGTACACCCAGTCGCAGCGCCAGGCAAGGTTTGGGTGAACTTTTGTTTAGGAGTGGTTCCGCCCGCGAAGATGATTGCTTCAATTTCTTCGCAGGGCTAAAATCACGGCCCTGTCTGCAAGCGTAATCAGATTGCGTTGAAAATACCCGAACGAAGAGGATGGAATGAGCAAAGTCAGTCGGCGGTCATTTTTGGAGAAGGCAGGCGTAACGTTGGCGGCGGGGTCGGCTCCCCTCGCGGCGGATTCGGCGAAAAAGCCTGCGAGTGTAAAGGAGAACAGGAGCCTCGAAGCGGAGGATCCCGCGCGCTACGGAATTGCGCGGTGCGTGACGGAATGGGCCTACACCTGCAATAAAGCGTACACGGATCCTTTTAACGACGTAGAGTTGGACGTCGTCTTCACGGACGCGCAGGGCCGCGAGCAGACGGTTCCAGCATTCTGGGCGGGCGACCAGACGTGGCGAATCCGATATTCCCCGGCGGCCGCGGGCCGCTACACCTACCGAACTGTAGCCAGTGACAAGGGTGAGCTCGACGGGCGCCACGGCACGCTGGAGGTTTCCGCTTATCAAGGCGACAATCCCCTGCGCAAGCACGGTGCGATGCGCGTCGCGGCGGACCAAAGGCATTTTGAACACGAAGACGGAACGCCGTTCTTCTGGCTCGGCGACACGTGGTGGATGGGTTTGTGCAGCCGCCTGCGCTGGCCCGACGACTTTCAGGAGTTGGCGGCCGACCGGGTCAAGAAAGGCTTCACGGTCATTCAAATCATTGCGGGATTGTACCCCGACATGCCCCCTTTCGACCCGCGTGGCGCAAACGAAGGCGGCTATCCCTGGCAGGCCGAATACGCGCGCATCAATCCCGCCTACTTTGACGCCGCCGACGTTCGAATTCAGCACCTGGTTGAGCGCGGCTTGACTCCCTGCATCGTGGCTTGCTGGGGTTATTTCCTGCCCATCATGGGCATTCCCAAGATCAAGAAGCACTGGCGTAATCTGATTGCGCGCTGGGGAGCGTATCCCGTGGCGTGGTGCCTGGCCGGCGAGGGCGCGATGCCCTATTACCTGTCGAAAACTCCCAAAGAGGATGTCGAGACACAGAGGCAGGGTTGGACGGAGGTCTCGCGGTACGTTCACAGCATCGATCCCTACCATCATCCGGTGACGATCCACAACGGGCGCAGCGAAGTGTTGGACCCTGCCGTTCTGGATTTCGACATGCTGCAAACCGGCCACGACGACCGCAAAAGCATTCCCAATACCGAGAACAAGATCACCAGCGCGCAATTGAAGACGCCGCGTTGCCCCGTGCTGGCCGGAGAGGTTTGTTACGAGGGAATCATGGAAGCGTGCCGGCAGGAGATCCAGCGCTTTATGTTCTGGACGTGCATCCTGAATGGTGCGGGCGGGCACACCTACGGCGCAAACGGCATCTGGCAGGTGAATACGCGCGAGCGGCCGTTCGGGCCATCGCCGCATGGCCGAACGTGGGGCAACGTGCCCTGGGACGTGGCCGCGAACCTTCCCGGTTCCACGCACATCGGCCTCAGCAAGGCGCTGCTGATGCGATATCCATGGTGGCGCTTCGAGCCACACTCGGATTGGACCCAGCCGCACTGGAGCGTCGACAATTACATCCTGCCTTACGCAGCGGGGATTTCCGGAGAGGTTCGCGTGATCTTCATTCCGCCTGCGTGGACCGCGCCCAAAGTGACGAATTTCGAGAATGGCGTGAACTATCGCGCGTTCTATTTCGACCCGAAGTCGGGAGAGCAGCACGACCTGGGCGAGGTCACGCCGGATTCCAACGGCATCTGGCCGGCGCCGATCACTCCCACCTACGCGGACTGGATTCTTGTTCTGGAAAAGAAGAGCTGAGGTTTGCGGATGGCCAGCCCACAAAGCGTGTGGGACGAGGCGTTATCCAGGGCCTGTTCAAATCAAGGTGTCTGGGTCCCCGCGGCGGGAACGCGATCGACCAGGCTTTGCAGGGTTTCAAGGCAGGCATTGGGATCCACGTTGCGGCTTTGAAGGCCGGGCACGAGTTGAATCAGGTTTTGTGCGAAAAATTGCTTTCCCATGTCCTTCTGGCCCACCACGGCATAATCGACGGCAATGGTTTGAAGAAGGTCCATGGTGCGGTCTTTCTCCTGCTTCCATTTATCCAAATCCTGACGCAGCACGTCCTGGAGATAGTCCGGAAAATTGCCGGTCTGGTCCTGGTATCGAGTGCCGGTGTAGTTGTAAACGGTCAGCACGTCGGCAGCGTCAAAGTGATTCCCGCAGGCCGTCAAATATGGCCGGTGAGCGATTAACTGCCACGTGGCGCTTTTGATCAGCTTGCGGACTTCCAGGCCTTCGAAGGGCAGCCCGTCCAGTCCCTCAATGCGCCCGATGGAAGTGATAGCATCTTTGCTGAGCTGCAGAACCGTTACGATCGTGCAGCAATGGCTCCCGCCGGAGTATTGCCCGAGGATGATATCGGAATCTCCGCCGCCGGTCAGTTCGTGTGTATACGCGGGGCGCTCGCGGCCTCCTGAGGATAGGCCGCGCCGGCCATTAAAGTCGTAGAGAGTCGTCCAAGGGTCCTTCGATCCTTCGAGCGTCTCCAGCTTATAAACGGGTTGGTCCGATTTGTCGTAAATCACGAACCGCCCGGGGGCGAACACCAAGGGAGCGGGCCTGGCGCGATATAAGCCGGCACGGTAGTCGCCCAGGCGATAGACCTTTAGCGGTTCGTAGCCGTTGATCTCCGGAATCTGCCCGCCCATTCCCGCGCGGGTAAGAATGAATTCTTCAGCAGAGCTTGCAGCGTCCGTCAGGTAGGTGGGATTCCACTTGCTTTTCAAGGCAAGGACGGCCAGCAAAACGACGACCGCGAGCGCCGTGGAGACAATGTTTTCACCCTTCATATCATCCTGCCGCGAGCGAATAAGGGGCAGCGGCAGCCTCAAAGCAGTTTTTTCAAATGAACGCGGGCCTTAATTATTGTCAACACACTGCCCGCCCTGAGGTTGCTTCGAAACAAAAAAGCGCTGCCTGCAGGTTCAGGCGCGGCGAAATGAATCGAGCCGCCAGCAGTCGCGACGTTCCTCGTGCCGGAGGATATAAATGTTGCCATCATCGGCGCGTACCCGGAAGCATTGGTAATCCACGCCGTACCATTGGTCCATCAGGTCCCTCACTTCATACATCGGCGCGCCGGCGTTCTTCAAGAATGCGAACCTCTGCGGACGTTCATCGGCGCGATATCCGGAATAGCATTCCACTTTAAGCTCGAAGTCCCTTGAGTGCGCCTGGCCTGCCGTCAAGCTCCGCCCCCCGTTGCCGCTTCGCGCAGGAATCTGGCTGCTTCCTCGGGCGGCGTTGGATTGATATAAAAGCCCGTGCCCCATTCGAATCCGGCAACCTTGGTGAGCTTGGGCATGATTTCCATGTGCCAGTGATAATAATCCTGCGCGGGCTCGCCCATCGGGGAAGTATGGATGACGTAGTTGTAGGCGGGAAACTCCAGCACACGGTCGAGGCGCGTCAGCATTTCCTTCAGCAGGGGAGCGAGCTGTTCAAACTCAAGTTTCTGCGATTCTTCGAAGGCGCATTGATGCGTCCTGGGAATGATCCACATTTCGAAGGGGAAGCGCGAGGCAAACGGCGCGATGGCCACGAACCCGTCGTTCTCCGCGATCATGCGGGTTTTGCTTTCCACTTCCTGCCGCAGAATGTCGCAGAAAATGCAGCGTTCCTTGAAATTATAGTGCTCGCGCGCGCCGTCCACTTCCTCCGTGACGCGCTTGGGGACCACCGGCAGCGCAATCAACTGCGAATGCGTGTGCTCAAGTGACGCGCCGGCAGCGTCGCCGTGGTTCTTGAAAATCAGGATGTACTTGAAGCGGCGGTCCTTCTTCAAATCGAGGATGCGGTCACGGTAGGCCCAAAGCACATCTTCAATCTGGCGCACGGGCAGGGAAGCCAGCGTCAATTCGTGCCGCGGAGTTTCAATGATCACCTCGTGCGCGCCAATGCCGTTCATCTTGTCATAGAGACCCTCGCCCTGGCGATTCAGCGATCCTTCGATCCCGAGCGCGGGAAACTTGTTGGGCACCACGCGCAGCGACCAGCCGGGGGAGTTGCGGCCGCTTCCGTCGCTGCGATAGGCAAGAATTTCCGGCGGGGTCTTCGATTCGTTCCCGTAACAGAAGGGGCAAAACCCTGAGCCGCGGACCTTTACCTGATCGCGCACAAAATCCGTCGGGCGCTTGGCGCGGTCCGTGGCGATGATGACCCAGCGGCCGGTGACGGCGTCTTTTCTCAGTTCCGGCAAGGTGCTCGCTCCACCAGCTAAATCCTAAAGGCGTCCTTAATCAGTCGAACCTGAAGCCCCGCATGGGGGTTCCATGCAACGCTCGCGATGTCAAACCGACAGGTGACGGGCTTGCGGCTCAGGCGCCGAAGATATTCATGCGCAGCGCGGGCAATACGCTTCTGCTTCGTCTTGGATACCGCTGTTTCCGGCGGGCCCGCGGCATTGCTCGTGCGGGTTTTGACCTCCACGAACGAGAGCACGGGACCGTCCCAACCCACCAGATCCAACTCGCCTGCACCCGAGCGCGCCGGACGGTTCCGCGCCACGATCGTGTAACCGGCCTGCCGCAGGTACCAATATGCCAGCGTTTCGCCGCGCGCCCCTGTCTTCAAATGCTCGGCTTGACTCGGTGGAGCAGAGGCGCCGCGTGCGGCAATTCGCGCGCGCTGGCGTTCCTTCCACACCAGCGTTCGGTACATGAGCTGCGCCAGAATGCTCATGATGAAATCCTGAAACCGGAAACTTAAAGGGGGCGTACTCAGTGCCTAATTTCCAGTTTCATCCTTTCAAAAGCGCCGGCTATTTCTCGACTTCCGAAATGCAGCGATCCAGAATTTCTACCGCACAATCCGCCTGCTCGCGATCGATGATCAGCGGCGGCATCAGCCGGATGGTGCTCTCGCCGCAGCCGAGGATCAGCAAGCCGTGTTCGAAGGCCCTTTCGACCACGCGATTGCGCGCCTCCGGGTTGGGCTCGCGCGTCTCCTGGTTTTTCACCAATTCGATGCCGATCATCAGGCCTCGCCCGCGCACCTGACCCACCAGACGATGCTTGTGCGGCCAATCGACGAGTCTTCCCATCAGGTATTCGCCCTGACGCGCCGCATTGGCGATGTACTTTTCCTCAAGAAGGCGAATCGTCTCAAGCGCCGCCGCGCAGGCAATGGGATTCCCCCCAAAAGTCGAAGCATGCGCTCCGGGTCCCCAATCCATCAGGTCCGCTCGCGCCACCGTCACCCCCAGCGGCAATCCGGAGGCAATGCCCTTGGCGGTGATGATGATGTCCGGGGCAACGCCGGCGTGATCGCACGCCCACATTTTTCCCGTCCGGCCCATGCCGCACTGGACTTCGTCAAAAATCAGCAGGATTCCGTATTTGTCGGCCAGCCGCCGCAGGTTGTCGAGGAATGCCGGAGGCGGAACCACGTATCCGCCTTCACCCTGAATCGGCTCCACCACGATGGCGGCCACGTCCTCGGGCGGCACTGCGGTCTTGAACAACTGGCGCTCAATCAGATCGGAGCACACGCAATCGCACACACAGTCCGGCGCGCGGTGTCCCTGCGGGCAGCGATAGGGATTGGCGTAGGGCACGTGCACTACGCCCGAAAGCAGCGGGCCGAATCCGCGCCGCTGCACTGCCTTGCTCGCCGTGAGTGAAAGCGCGCCAAAAGTCCGTCCATGGAATGCGCCGAGAAACGCGATGAAGCGGTGCCGCTTGGTGTGATAGCGCGCAATCTTCAGCGCGGCTTCCATGGCTTCCGTGCCCGAATTTCCGAACGCTACGCGCTTGGGAAATTTTCCCGGCGCGATTTGGGCCATTTTCTCTGCAAGTTGTGCGAGCAGCGGATAATAAAAATCGGTTCCTGACATGTGGATAAGGGTCGCTGCCTGCTTTTGAATCACCCGCACGACGTCAGGGTGGCAGTGACCGGTGGAAACCACGGCAATTCCCGCCGCGAAATCCAGAAACAAATTGCCATCCACATCTTCAACAATGGCGCCCTCGCCGCGCTTTGCCACCAGGGGATAGTCGCGCGTGTAGGAGGGCGAAACGTATTGCTCGTCAAGGGCCAGGATTTTCTGCGCTTCCGGTCCCGGAAGTGGCGTCGAAATGTGCGGCAGTTTGGTTTCCATTGGGTCTTCTCTGTCCGCTCCCCCGAGCGGGATTGGCGCTGGTTTCGGGATCCTTCAGTGGAGAGATCGCAAAGCCCTGCGCCCTGCGGCGCGAGGCGGAGAGGATTCCAAAAAGGTCGGGTCAGGCCAGCAACGGAAGATGGATTTGCAGATTCGGCATAGTCACTTCCGCTTCCAACGCACTCCCGCTTTCGTATCTTCCAGTATAACACCTGCCTTCAGCAAATTTCCCCGAATCTCGTCCGAGCGCGAGTAGTCGCCGGCGCGGCGGGCGGCGGTACGTTCAGCAATCAGCTTCTCAATCTCTTCATCCGTGAGGGAGCCGCCTGCCGTGGTGCCTGGCGGCGAACTCGCGTCTGCTCCCACCTCCGAAGTCTTGACGAAACCCAGCTTCACCAGCTTTGCATGGTCGTCATCGCCCAGCACCGCAAAAATCTGGTCGAACCGGTTCAAGGTGTCAAGAAACGCCACGCAGTCTCCCGCGCGGAATTCGCCGCGGTCCATGGCCGTGTTGCCGTCGCGCACCATATCGAAAATCGCGCCCAGGGCTCCGGCTGTGTTCAGATTGTCATCCATCGCCTCCGCAAACTTCTGCGCCGCCTCGCTTGCGATTTTTTGCAGGGCGGAAGTTTCGCCCGCCGGAAATTTCTCCTTTGCCAGGCGGAACTTGAAATTCCGCAGCCGGTCGATGGATTGCTGCGCCTGGTGCAGCCCGTCGAAGGTAAAATTCAGCGGCTTGCGGTGCGGCACGGAGGTCAAGAGATAACGGATCGCCGAGGGCTTGCAGCCTTTTTGAATCAGGTCGCGCAGCGTGTAGAAATTTCCGAGCGATTTCGACATCTTCTCGCCATTCACAATCAAATGCTCAGAGTGCATCCATACGTTGACAAACGGCTTGCCGGTGGCCGCTTCACTTTGCGCGATTTCGTTCTCGTGGTGGGGGAAAATCAGGTCGCTTCCGCCCGAGTGAATGTCAAAAGTGTCGCCCAGATATTTCATCGACATGGCGGAGCACTCAATGTGCCAGCCGGGGCGGCCGGGGCCGAAGGGCGCATCCCAAAACGGCTCGCCCTCCTTCGCTGCTTTCCACAAAACGAAGTCGCGCGCGTTTTCCTTGTCGTATTTGTCGGAGTCCACCCGCGCGCCCGCCAGGATGCCGGAGAAATCCACGTGCGTCAGCTGGCCGTAGG
>JASIKV010000205.1 GCA_030049455.1 Terriglobia bacterium | reverse complement strand
TTTACGTCGATGCTGCCACCTTCCACCACAACCCGGCGGCCGTCCACCACCGCATCAAACATCCGGCGGCGGAGCTTGCGCGCCGCAAACTCCGGCACGCGGCAGTCCTTTCGCCAGGTTGGATATTTCGCCCAGCCGGTGAACCCGAACCGCACAATGGCCACATCGGCACGTGGCAGGTCACGCTTCACGAAAATTGGCCCAAAATCGCGCGTCCAGCCGCGGTCGGTGGGAATGTGGAAGAATTCGACGCGCTTGAAGTCAACACCAATCCGTTTGAGAGTTCGGCGCGCTTTTTCCTCGTGCGCCTTCGAACTCACCAGAATGCGCACAGTTTCACCCGGCGCAATCATTCGAACAATTTCACCGTAAACCCAAGGGATGGGCGCGAACTTCCCTGGCCAATCCGTAAGGTTGTGCGGCCAGCCGATCCAGGTGGCCTCATGCAGTTCCCACTCTGCGGGCATGTAGTAATGGAGTTCAGAAGGGATGGGTGCTACTGCTTTTTGCGCCACGGATCCTCATCGAGAAAGCGCTGAGTAATTCCGGCGTAGGCGTCGATTCGCCGGTCGCGGAGAAAGGGCCAGTTGCGCCGCACATTTTCAAGGCGGGTTAGTTTGATTTCGGCAATCAAAGTTTCCTCGCGGTCGGTGGAAGCCTCCGCCAGCACCACACCAAAGGGGTCGCAGATGAAGGTGGATCCCCAGAATTCCAGCCCCGCGCCGGCCTCCGAGGTTTTTTCAAAGCCCACGCGATTGACTGCCGCGACATACACTCCGTTGGCGATCGCGTGGCCGCGCTGCACAGTCCTCCAGGCATCGCGCTGCGCCGCGCCGTGCTTCTCTTTCTCCGCCGGATGCCATCCGATGGCCGTGGGGTAGAACAGGATGCTCGCGCCCTGCAGGGCGGCCAGGCGGGCGCCCTCCGGGTACCACTGGTCCCAGCAAATCAGCGTGGCGATGCTCCCCACCTGCGTTGAAAAGGCGCGAAAGCCCAGATCGCCAGGCGTGAAATAGAATTTTTCGTAATACGCCGGGTCATCAGGAATGTGCATCTTGCGGTAGAGGCCGGCAATTTCACCGTCCGCGTCAATGATGGCCGCGCTGTTGTGATAAACGCCCGCGGCGCGGCGCTCAAAAATCGGCGCCACAATCACCACGCTGCGCGCTTTGGCGATTCTGGCCAGTGCCTCGGTGGTCGGCCCGGGCACGGGCTCGGCAAGATCGAAAATCGCCGCATCTTCGCGTTGGCAGAAATACTGCGAGCGGAAAAGTTCCGGCAGGCAAACAATCTCCGCGCCGCGCTGAGCCGCATCGTCCACCAGCGCCGCGGCCTTTTGCAGATTCTCGTTGAGGCTTGGCGAGCATGACATCTGCACCAAACCTGTGATGTATTTTTCTTTGTAAGACATCTCGTTGAGACTACACAAATCCCCGTGCTTTGCCAAGGTTTCCAGGATTGTGTTTTGGCCCGGCTATTGGAGAGGCGCTCCCGGCACAGCGGAACCACCGGCGGCGCTTAAAGAACGCACGTACAGGACTTTAACTCCACGTACGGTCCCAGGACCTATCGTGGTCCCACTCGCTCGTCGGCTCGAAGTACGCGCTGCCGGGCTTCAGGTGCTGCTTCACGACGTCCTCGTTAAGGGTGATTCCCAGCCCCGGCTTATCGGGCACGGTAATCCAGCCGTGGTTGACAATGGGCTTCTCTACGCCTTCCACCAGATCGCTCCACCAGGGCACGTCCAGCGAGTGGTTTTCAAGCGCTAGAAAATTGAGCGTGGCCGCGGCACAGTGAACGTTGGCCATGCAGCTTACCGGCGTTCCTGCAAAATGCATGGCCATCGGCACGCCGTATTCCCAGGCCATGTCGCCGATCTTGTGCGTCTCCAGGATGCCGCCGGACGTTGCGAGGTCCGGGTGAATCTTGCTGACGGAGTGTTTTTCGCAGAGAACCTGGAAATCCTCTTTCAGGTAAATATCCTCGCCGGTCAGGATGGGCGTGGGGCTCTGGTCGGAGATGTGTTTCAGAAGGTCAGTGTATTGCCACGGAATTACATCCTCAATCCACGAGAGGTTGTACTTCTCGTAGGCCTTTCCTAATCGGATAATCGAGTTGACGCCAAGGTGCCCCAGATGGTCCATGGAAAGCGGAATTTCCATGCCCACAGCGTCGCGCACCGCAGCGACGTACTCCTCCAGCAGCGCGATTCCCTTGTCCGTGACTTCCATGGCGAGCAGGGGATGAGGGACCTGCGCCTTCTCCCACGCGCTCAGGTCGGAGCGGACGGTCACCGTGCCGGGCTTATCTGCGACCATTCCAACTCCCAAATCCATCTTGAGCCAGGTCAGGCCCATCACTTCCTTGCGCTCCATCATTCTTTGCGCATAGACCTTCGGGTCCTTTGATTCTGTCGTGTCGGCGTAGACTCGAATCTTGTCGCGGACCTTGCCGCCCAGCATGACATAGACAGGAACGTTATAGACTTTGCCTGCGATGTCCCACAGCGCCATTTCGATGGCGCAAACGCCGCCCGCCTGGCGCGCTGGCCCGCCAAATTGCTTGATCTTGCGGAAAAGCCAATCCACCTGGAGTGGGTCTTCGCCAAGGATTCGGCTCTTGAGCATCAGCGCATACGTGGCGCTGGCGCCATCACGCACCTCGCCCAGACCGTAAACCCCCTGATTGGTATCGATGCGAATGATGGGGCAGGGGCCCGGACCGGGCTTCACCACGGTCGCGACGCGCAGGTCCGTGATCTTCAATGCCGAAGGACCAGAATTGGTGTTCACGCCCTGGGGAAAAGCTTCCCAGGTTTCGTCGCCCACCAGCGCGCCTCCCAGCGCTGCCGCTGAGCCCTTCAAGATGCCACGACGGTTCAACAGGAATGCCTCCGACTTGTCCATTATTTCCCAGCCTCCAATCTCAGAATCACCTCGCGCGACTGTAAGTGCCTTTGTCCCGCTACTCTTCCGGCATGCGAAGGGTCAGACCCTTCTGCTCAAGCCACTTGTTGAACTCCTGAATCATTGGCTTGGTCCATTTGCGGTCGATCTGCCCCGGCGTATATTTGCCCTCACGCAGCATCTCGTGCCCCCACTCGTCCACGCGATGAATCATCTGGGCGCGGTCGATAACGTCCTGCGCAAGCTGCGGTGGGATAAACGTGATTCCTTCCGGGTCGCTCACGGCCACGTCACCCGGAAGCACCGTAACCTGCCCGATGCGGATGGGCACCTCGATTCCCATCAGCGTTGTGTCGCGCAACGCCGAGGGATCAAAGTTGCGAACGAAAACGTGCATGCCTTTGATTTCTGAAATGCCCGTCACGTCGCGCACGGCCCCATCCACCACCAGCCCATTGTGGCTCTTGGCGAAAATTGCGGTGGAAAGATTGTCGCCCGCGTAGGTGCCGTCCTTGATTTTTCCAAACAAGTCAACCACCAGAACGTCGCCTGGCGAAAGCATGTCGATCGGCCAGGAATTCTGCGCTCCCACGCGCCCTTCGGTTTTTCCCCGGTCGTTGATCACCGCATTCACGTCAGGACGCATCGGCATAAAGACGGCTGTGAACACCCTTCCCACCATCCGCCCGCCGGGATTGATTTCGCGCCAGCCGCCCTCAAATTGATACTTGTATCCGTGCGCCTGCAAGACGCCCCAAGCTTCTTCCGCGTCCACGTCCTTCAATCCTTCGAGAATGGAATCGGGGACTTTGGGACGGCCGTCCGGGAAGCGGTCGCCCTTCCATTCCTGCGTCAGATCGATGCGCTGTTCATTCGAAAACATGCCAAGCTGCGGAAATGCTGCCTCGCAAAAGGACAAAACCAAAAATGCCGCCAGAGTGATTCGAGTAATGGCTTTCATCGGATTTCTCCGCTCGGAAAAATTTGGCAGGAGCGCGGCTCCCGCCGCCTAAGCCTACCACAAGTCGAATGCCCTGGAACGGCGCCGACCCATTGTGGTTTGCCGGAACGTGGGATTGCGAACTCTGCTATTCTCCTGAGTTTCAAATTCATCGACTCGGCGGGACGATCCCAAGAGAGAGGGCAGAAAATGAAATCACACACTGAATACCTTTGGTTCAATACCAAAAAGCATCGCGAGTTTATCAACATTACCGATGAGGTTGAAAAGGCGCTGGCCAAATCGCAGATCAAGGAGGGCTTAATCCTGGTCTCCGCCATGCACATCACCGCGGGCGTTTACGTGAACGACGCGGAAGACGGCCTGATTGCCGACATTGACGAGTGGCTGGAAAAACTGGCGCCCTTCCGCGCCGATTACCGCCATCACCACACGGGTGAGACCAATGGCGATTCCCATTTGAAGAATTTGATCGTCGGGCACCAGGTGGTGGTTCCCGTCACCAACGGCAAGCTCGACTTCGGACCGTGGCAGCAGGTCTATTACGCAGAATTCGACGGCCGGCGCCGCAAGCGAGTTCTGATCAAAGTGATCGGCGAGTGATGGCGAACAATCGTCAAAAGTCAAATATCGAGCGTCGAAAGAGGAACCTCGAGCAGCGCGGATGGGCTGGATCCTCTTCCAGTCCGCTGCCTGCCCTGTAACAAAATCAAGTCTGCTAGAATCCAAATAGTGAAACCGGCAATGATTTCTGCTTGCGCCGGGGAAAATTTCCACGCATGCCGCCTATTATCGAAGTCCAGGGTTTGACCAAGGAGTTTCGCACCTTTCGCCGCCGAGAGGGCGTTCTTGGCGCTTTGCAGAATCTTTTTGTTCGCGAATACTTGACAGTCCATGCGGTTGACCATGTCAGTTTTTCCATCGAACGCGGCGAAATGGTGGGTTATATCGGCGCAAACGGCGCGGGAAAATCCACCACCATCAAAGTCCTTACCGGAATCCTGTCGCCAACGGGCGGCCGGGTGATTTCCAACGGCTTCGTGCCTTATCGCGAGCGGCGCCACTACACGAAGCACATCGGAGTGGTCTTTGGCCAGCGCACCCAACTCTGGTGGGACATCGCCGTCATTGAATCGTTCAAGCTGCTGAAGGAAATCTACGAAATCCCCGAGCCGGATTTTCGAAAGCGCCTGGACGTTTTCAGCGAATTGCTGAACCTGAAGGAATACTTGCACACGCCCGTGCGCAAGCTGAGTCTCGGCGAGCGCATGCGCTGTGACTTGGCGGCGTCGCTGCTGCACAATCCACCGCTGCTTTTCCTGGATGAACCCACCATCGGGCTGGACGTGGTTGCGAAGGAGCGCATTCGAGAATTTCTGAAAGAGATCAATCGCACTGAAGGCACCACGGTCCTGCTGACCACGCACGACCTGTCGGACATCGAGGAGCTTTCGAGACGCATCCTGATCATCGACAAGGGGCGCATCCTCTTTGACGGTGATCTGGAGCAAATGAAAAACCGGCTGGCCCAGTACAATCAGGTGAAGTTTTTTCTCAAAGACCGCACGCAGATACCGCGCCTGGCGCAAATCGAAACCGACGGCATAGTTTGCCAGCGCGTCGATGAACTCACCTACCTGATTCGCTTCGATCGCGAGCATCATTCCAGCGCCGCTGTAATCCGCCAGATTGTGAATACGCTGGAAGTGCGCGACCTGCTGGTGGAGGAAGAACCGATTGAAGAAATTGTGAAGCGCATTTACCTGAAAGGCGAGGTAGCCTGATGCCGCAGGCGGACATCGCGCACTCGGCAACCGGCGCAGCGCCTTCGCAGTCACCATGGAAATTTCTGCGGCTGCACTTCGAGTTCGCTCGCGTGGGTTTTGTCAACACGCTCGCTTACCGCCTGCGCTACTACACGGGGATCGTTACCTATTTCATTTACGTTTCCGTGTACTATTTCATTTGGAAAGCCATCTATGAGCACAGCGTGTCCATCGAAGGATTTGACTTCGCGCATCTGCTCACCTACATCGGCGTGGGATGGATTATCCGGTCGCTCTATTTCAACAATATCGATCAAGACCTCGCCTACCAGGTGATAGAAGGGCGTTTGGCGATGGACCTGATCAAGCCGGTGAACATTCAATTCATGTACGTGGCCCGAGCGGCGGGCGAGGCGGTGTTTCGCCTTGCGTTGCTCACCATCCCCACCGGAGTCGTCCTGTTCCTGGTTTATCCCTTGCGGCCTCCTGCGAGCTGGGGTAACGCTGCGGCGTTTCTGGTCAGCGTTGGTTTCAGTTTTCTGATCGTCGCCGCCATCAATTTCGCCGTGGGCACGTTCGCTCTGCGGCTGCAATCCATCCTCGGATTGCTGCGTGCAAAATTTTTCCTGTTGGAGCTTTTCTCAGGCCTTCTTCTGCCGATGACCTTCTTTCCCCACGCTGTGCAGAAAATCCTGGACCTTATGCCGTTCCAATACATCAGTTATATTCCCATGCTGATTTACCTTGGCAAACTCCACGGCGGTGGATTGGCGCGCGCCATGAGCATTCAGGTCTTCTGGGTCGCGGTGCTGATGGCAATTGGCGACGGGCTGTGGCGCTGGTCAACTGGAAAGCTGATTATTCAGGGAGGATAGGCCCGCACGAAGTTCTGCAATCGAGGGAGAAAATGAAGAGGCACTGGCGGCTGGTGACTCGCTATTTCGCGCAATACGCTAAGGTGCGACTGGCGTACAAGGCCGATTTCATCATTGCCTTTTTTTCCTCGATGGCGGCAACGGTGCTGGGCTTCGGCTTTGCCCTGGTTCTGTTCACCAAAATTCCACGCCTGCAGGACTGGACCTTCGATGAGGTCATGTTTCTGTACGGGTTCTCCCTGATTCCTCTCGGGTTCTTCAACGTTGTCAGTTGGAACCTCTACGACTTTAGCGAGCTCTATATCATCGAGGGAAGGTTTGACCGCGTGCTCTTGCGGCCCGTCTCGACGCTCTTTCAGGTGGTATTTGAAAAATTCCGCCTGGAGTCGCTGCAGGAAGTGGTGACTGGCGCCTTGGTCGTGGGCATCTGCGCCCGCCGGATGCGTCTGGAATTCGGGTTGGGCGATCTTTTCTGGTTCGTGGTTACGGTGGCCTGCGGAGCGGCAATTTATATGGCCGTGTTTCTGATTCTGACCGCGGTTTCATTCTGGTTTGAAGACCGTGTGGGGATCGTGCCGCCGGTTTTCAACATGCTCAACTTCGGCCGCTACCCGCTGACCATTTACAACGTCTTCATCCAGTTTATGCTGAGCTGGATTATTCCCTTCGGCTTTGCGACGTTTTACCCCACAACGCACTTCCTGGGCAGAAGCGCCTTCACATTATATTTCCATCTGATCCCTGTCGTGACAGCCGGCTTCACGGTGCTGGCGATTGTGGTATGGAATCGCGGGGTTGCGAATTACAGCAGCACGGGAACCTAGCGATTACTTCAGGATTTCCGATAGCGGCAGGGAAAAACCCGGGAGCAATTCCGGCTCTTCAAATTTGTCGCCCGCCTGGGCGCTCAAGACTTCGGGATTGCGCTTGCCCTGGACATATCGATACGCAACCTGAGTGCTGCGGTAGAAGAGCCACACGGCCTGAACTCCGGCCTGCAGATATTGCGAGACCTTGCGGTTCAGGTCATCGGCGCGATCGTGGGTGGATACAATTTCAATCGCGAGATCTGGAGCGATGGGGAGTGGAACTGCCGACAGATCAACACCCTCGAGCCAGCCCTTCTGGAAAAACGCAACATCCGGCCGGCGGACGACGCCTTCACCCAACCGCACGTCCATCTCGCTGATAACTCTTCCTACCGGGTGCAGGCCAAGAAAGGCTCGGAGGCGAGAATTCAGCTCGTCCCGGAGATCATTGTGAAAAAAATCTGCCGAAGGCGTCACAATCAACTCCCCCTCGCTGAGTTCATAGCGCACTCCCACGGGTTCGTCGAGCGCCGCGTATTGTTCTATGCTGAGCAAGGCCTTGGTGGCCATGGATTCCGTCCCTTCGGAAACCAGATTACCATTAAACTTGTACAATTGCGCGGTGCGGCGTGTCCTTACAAAACCTCTTCGTAAACCGCTAGAGTCGCTTCTGCGGTGCGCCGCCAGGTGAATTCGCCTGCCCGCTTGAGCCCTTTTTCAATCAGACTGGCCCGTATCGCCGAATCTTCCGCTGCCTGGACGACTTTCTGAGCGATGTCCGCAGGGTCGTGCGGGTCAACGTAAAGCGCGGCATCGCCGCCGACCTCCGGCATGGACGAAACATTCGAGGTCACGACGGGCGCACCCGCGGCCATCGCTTCCAGAACAGGAATGCCGAAGCCTTCCTCGAGAGATGGAAATAGAAACACGCTCGCGGCCTGGTAGAGGTGAGCCAGTTGCGCATCGTCAACATGCCCGAGCAGCTTTACACGATTCCCGAGGGACTCGGCGCGGATGAACTCGTAAATTGCTTCACTGCCGTGGCCGCTTCCACCCGAGAGAACCAG
>JASIKV010000204.1 GCA_030049455.1 Terriglobia bacterium | reverse complement strand
TGGCGAGGGCCAGGAGTGATCCCGGCTCTTCTTGAGAATCTTCATGCAAACAGTGTGTAGCCGGTCTAGCCTCGCGGCTCAACCAGGATCTGTGCCCTTGCGCCTTAGATTGGCCCTGCGGGATTTGCCATGGCGAATTCCTTGGAAAGCCCTAAGAGGCGGGCGAAGTTGCAGCGGCAACGGGTGTGCAGGCCTGGGCGGTGGTTACCCGGCGGACTCCGGATAGCGTCAGTTCGTCGAGCGCAGTGCGGAATACTTCCTCGTTCAATGACTTTATCGCGTCGGTCACCAAATCCACTTCAAATCCCCTGCGGCGCAAAGCCCTCACGGTGGCAAGCACGCAGTACTCGCTAACCACGCCGAACACCACCGCCCGCCTTGGGCCCAGGGCGCGGAGCAGATCATCGAAGTGGGCATTGTCTTCGGGTGAGTACGTCGTCTTCTCAACGATGAATTGCCCGGCCCAGCGCCGAGGCGGATGGAATTCGCCGCCGCGGGCCGGAACGATGACCGGCGATGGAAACTGAGCCTCGGGAATGCGCTGTTGCCCGTGCGTGCCGGCGACGCAATGGGGCGGCCATTTTGCGAATTCGGGATCGTCAGGCGAGTGCGCGTCGGCCGTGGAAATGACCGGCACATCATTCTCGCGCGCCCAGGTCATCAGGCGGCGCAGGTTGGGCACAATCTGCTCTGCGCCCGGAACGTAGAGTTTCCCTTCCCGGCACATGAAATCCACCTGCGTATCGACGTCAAAAAAAACCAGAGGCTGGGAAGCGGCGCTCATGGCTTAGCGTCCTCCCCCCTGCGGAGACCCCTTCGCAGTTCCCAGGCGCTGCAGGCGAATTTCCTCGAGCAGGCGATCGAGCCCCGCGCTTTTCTCGACTGGATACGCCGGCGCATCGCGCAGAACCCGATAGGCATCCGGCAGGCGCTGAAGGTTGGCGAGGGTTCGGGCGCGAATTTCCTTCACGGGCGGAGCGGGCGCCAGGCGCCGGCCGGCTTCCATCACCGGTTCAAGCAGGGGCGAGGCCTCGGGGTACTCTTCCTTCGCACAGGCAAGCAGGTCGTGATGATAATTCCCGTCCCGGGAGAAGCGAAAGACCTGCTTGCGGCCCGGCCAGTAGACCTTTTCTTCGCTGAATTTCGTCTTGGGCTCGACCACGCCCAGATGATCCGTCTCCACCAATTTATAAACCACGCTCAGCGCGGGCACGTCGCGCGAGGTCACCAGGTCCGTGCCGACCCCGAATGAATCGATGGGCGCGCCGTGGGCGACCAACTCTTCGATTCTGTATTCGTTCAAATCGCCGCTGGCCACGATTTTGGTGGCGCGCCGGCCATGGCGGTCGAGAATCTCGCGGACATGCCGGCTTTTTTCCAGCATGTCGCCGCTGTCCAGCCGAACGCCCGGCACGTCGATTCCGAGTGTGGCGGCGATTTTCGCGCCTTCCAGCGGGTCGTAGGTGTCCACCAGCAGAATCGCGGTGTCGGGAAAGGTTTCGAGCAGCGCCTCAAAGCTGCGCCGCTCGTCGGAGAAGACCTGCGTCCAGGAATGCGCCGCCGTACCCGCCAGCGGCAAATCGTAGAGCGCCCCGGCAAGAACGTTGGAGGTCGCGGAGCATCCCCCCACACAGGCGGCGCGCGCCGCGCGCACTCCCGCTTCCGGCCCATGCGCCCGGCGCGTGCCGAACTCAAGCACCGGACGGTTGGCGGCTGCCTGCACCACGCGCGCCGCCTTTGAGGCGACAAGCGTCTCATGGTGAATCACCGAAAGCAGATAGGTTTCAGCGATCTGGGCTTCCAGTACGGGCGCAGTCACCTGCAATAAAGGCTCTTCCGCAAAGACCAGCGTGCCCTCCGCCACGGCGCGCACGTCACCCTGAAACCGGAAGCCCAGCAGATAATCGAAAAAGTCCGTGGAGACGGTGTGAAATGCCGGCTGCCCCCGCAGGAACTTCACATCATCCTCGGTGAAATGCAAATTCTCCAGATAGCTGAGGGCGGAATCCAGACCCGCAGCCACCAGATAGGAGCGCTGCGGAGGCAAATGGCGGACGAAGAGCTCAAACGTGGCGCGGCAATCAATGCCGTGCTCGAAATATGCCGCCGCCATCGTCAGCTCGTAGAGGTCGACCAACAATGCCTTGTCGGTGTTCATCTCACCTCATATCGCCCTGGTGCGCGCCCAAGTTCTGGAATCACAGAGATCGCCCATTTCCAGTATGTGGGCGAGAGTCGAGGGGAGTCAAGCACTGTGGCAGCGCTCTGCGAGCGCCGGACCGCCGCCGGCGGTGCGCCGGTAGCCGCGCTACATTTGGCGGGGAGATTCATAGTGCGCACTCCTTCGCAGCCCTACGACCTGGCCGGCCAATTTGAAGTCGTCCTAGGAAAACGTTGCGGGCCGGCTAGTCCCGAGGCGCCCTCGAATCGGCAGGGATGCATTGACCGGCTGAAAAAAAGCATATTCGTTCCGCAGGTGAGACGCAGATGGAGAATGACACGCGGCTTGCAGTGCAGTATGCGCAGTTGATACCCTTGGATTAGGCCATCGCAAGGGGACCTGCCCATATGAAACAC
>JASIKV010000203.1 GCA_030049455.1 Terriglobia bacterium | reverse complement strand
GGAGTTCGCAGCCGCGCCCGTCAGCTCCGGGGATTTTGCCCGGCTTCTTCAATTGGTTGAGAAGAAGACCATCTCCGGCACGATGGCCAAAGACGTGCTTCGCGAAATGATTACCACGCGCAAGGGCCCGGAGCAGGTTGTGTCCGAAAAGGGGCTTCAGCAGATTAGCGATGCCGACAAACTGGCGGCAGTGGCGCGCGAAATCATTGCCGCCAACCCCAAGCAGACCGAGCAGTATCGCAGCGGCAAGACGGCCACGCTCGGCTGGTTCGTCGGTCAGGTGATGAAGGCCACGCGCGGCCAGGCGAACGCGCAGGTTGTGCAGGAAGTTTTGAAAAAGGAGCTTGAATAAAGTTATCAGTTCTCAGCCGTCAGTCACCAGATAAAAGCAATTACTGAGAACTGATGACTGATTCCTGTCGACTCTCAAGGAGCCCTTCATGCTGAACATCGGCGACAAAGCGCCGGCCTTTTCATTGCCTTCGGATTCCGGGGCCATCACCTCGCTGGCGGACTTTGCGGGGAAGACGCTCGTGCTCTTTTTCTTTCCCAAAGCCGACACTCCCGGTTGAACGAGCGAGGCGAACCAGTTCCGTGACGCCAAAAAAGAACTGGACAAGCTCGGAGCCATCGTCCTGGGAGTCAGCGGCGACACCGTGGAGCAATTGCAGAAGTTTCGCAACAAGTACAAACTGAACTTCCCGCTGGCGGGTGACACGTCGCACGAAATGCTACAGGCCTACGGCGTTTGGCAGGAGAAAAACCTCTACGGCCAGAAGCACATGGGAATCGTGCGCACCACTTACCTGATCGACCCGGCGGGAAAGATCGCCAAATTCTTTCCCAAGGTCAAGGTGGAGGGCCACGCGCTGGAAGTTCTGGCAGCCCTTCGCTCCTAGCCACCGCTTAGGGCGCGAGGGGCGGAAGTTCAGCCGCAATCGAGGGGCTGCGCTTATAGCCCGTGGTGGGGTGATAGCAGTAGATCGCGCGCAGGGCGGGGGTTTTGAGAAAGGGCACGCGCACGTCCTCGGAAGCCCAGCCCTGGGCCTTCAACAGGTCTTCAAAGGGGCGGATGGTGGTGGGCGGGCGCTCCAGAACGTCCTTTTGGAACTGCCGGTAGGCGTCCTCGCCGAGCGTCACCACCGCCTGGAGCTGGGGGAACTGCTTCAGCTCCTCCCTCAGGTGCCGCGCACAATAGGCTAGTGCTCTTTCCGGAAGGTGCGCCGACTGCACGTGGCAGCGCAGCGCGTCGGTCAGCGCAAAGGCGTGCTTGAACCCCGCGTAGTCCCCCACCCCCACCAGCGCGTAGAGCTCCGCGGCAAAGCGATGCGAGCGGTCGGCCTGCCGGTAGAGGAACATGGCGGGGTCCATGGGGGCGTCGCGGCCGATCACCAGCACGCGTACGCGGTTCAGGTCAGGGTAATCGCGCTTCAGGTACTTGGCCAGGTACTCGCGCGGCGGAATCATGACGCTGCTGAAGGCGGCGCAGTCGCGGCAGGCATCGATGCGGCGGACCAGCGCCTCGGTTTCGAGTCCCGGGATGCGCGCGCCGCTGTCGATGACCGGCCGCGCGGCGAAGGCGAGTTGCAGCAGCAGCTCTGCGCTGGCGCCAGGCGGGCCGAAGATCAGGTTGTCGATAAGGCGCACCGCGCCCAGGCGCGCGGCAATCAGCGCCACGGTGCCTGCGCTGACCCGCTCCACGGGCTCGAAGTCGAGGGGATTAACGATGGCCAGGTAGTCGAGCGCCGCCCCCGGTTCCTCCTCCATGACCTTGCGCATGGCTTCCAGCAGGCACGGCGTGTTCACCTCGCCCTGGTGCACCAGCGTCTCCGCGCGGCGCAGGGTGCGGTGCAGAACCGCGGCGGCCGCGCGGCCCTCTTGCCCCAGCAGGGCATTGCGCGCGCCCAGCGCCAAGCCTTCGGAATCGCGAACGGTGGGGCAAATAACCAGCCGCACGGTCAGGTTCAAGTCCTCCACCAGGCGGCGGATCACCTGCACCTGCTGGAAGTCCTTCTGGCCGAAGTAGGCGACGTCGGGATGAACCTGATTGAAGAGCTTCAGCAGAAGGGTCGTGACGCCACGGAAGTGGCCGGGACGCGAGGCGCCCTCCAGGGGCAAGGCCAGGCTGCCGGGCTCGACGTAGGTCTGGAATCCTGCGGGGTAGATCTCCTCGGCGGCAGGGGCGAAACCCACGTCCACGTTGAGTGAGCGCAGAACGGCCGCGTCCTTCTCAACGTCGGGCGCCAGGCCGCCTCGGTCATCGGCGGGATCGAATTGGGCGGGAATGGCGAAAAGCGAAACTACCACCGCATCGCATTGCTGCTTGGCGCGGCGGATCAGGCTTTGGTGGCCTTCGTGCAAGGCTCCCTGGGTTGCCACCAGCCCCAGTGACCTGCCGCGGCCGCGCAGGTCGCGGAGGTAAGACTGCAAATCCGGAAGCGAGGTCATCAGCCGCGTGTTCATGATGTGCGTCGCAGCATGCGCCGGGCGCGGGTTGGTTGCACCGTCCGGGCCGCGTCAAACCTTCCCGGGCGGGTGGCTGGCCCTTCGAACTCCGCTGTTGCTAAGTTGGATAAGCCCCAGCCAGGGTCGTTCGAAACTTATGGATTGCTCAGCCAAACAAAAGACCCTCTTGGCCGCAGGAGGTCGCTCCGCCCTCCGGCGCGCACGGAAGGCCGGAGAACTTCCACCCACCTGGACAAAGAGGGGCTCGTGATCCGAATCCGCGCCTGTGCGCAGGCCATTCCAGACGCGTGCTTCGCGACGGTGTGCCCGACCCTTCCGTCTCAGTCCGCCGAGGCGGATCCAAGCGGCAGAAAGTACTGTGTGCCGGTGACCGGCTGGCTCAAACGCTGGAGCAGCTCCTGCAAGTCCTCGTGGCGCTCGACGAAGTCAATCGCCGAGGTCTCAATCACCAGCAGGTCGCTGGACTTGTAGTGGAAGAAGAAGTGCTCGTAGGCGTTCACCACCGCTTCCAGGTATTCATTGGAAACGCGCGGTTCAAAGGGTACGTTCTTCTTCTCGATGCGCTTTCTCAGCGCCTCCGGCGTCGCCTGCAAGTATATCACCAAATCCGGAATGGGCACCTGCTCGGCGAACAGCTCGTAATACTGGTCGTAGATCTTCAATTCCTCGTCTGTCAAATTGAGATATGCAAAGATCTTGTCTTTCTCAAACAGGTAATCACTGATGATGACATGGTCGGGCCGGCGCGCGGCGTCGAGCGCGTGCCACTGCTTGAACCGCTGGATCAGGAAGTGGAACTGCGCCTGAAAGGCCGCGCCCGGTTTCTCGCTATAGAAGGCTTCCAGGAAGGGGTTCTGCTCATCGTCGCGGAGCCGCGTGCCGTGCAGGCGGTCCGCCAGCAGATCGGCGAGCGTGGTCTTGCCCACGCGAATCGGGCCCTCGATGGCGATGAAGCGCGGAAGCTCGTGAGTTTGGGTCATTGGGTGATTGGGTCATTGAATCAATCGGGCCGGTTGCGCGTGCTTCGATGGGCGTTCCGGTGCACGCAATGGCCAAATGGCTCAATGAATCAATGGATCAATCCTATACCGCACCACCTGGCCGGCGGCCGGTGCGTCGTGAAGCATCTCCGCCACGGTCTTGCCGTTTACAGGATGCCGGGCGGCAGGGGCAAGCTCGCGCAAGGGCACGAGCACGAATCGCCGCTCCGCCATGCGCGTATGCGGAATGGTCAGCGCCGCGGTCCGGACCACCACATTCTCATAAAGGAGGATGTCAATGTCAATCGCGCGCGGGCCTTTGCTGACGCCGGGGCGGCGGCCGAGGGCGCGCTCAACCGACTTGACCACCTTCAGCAGTTGCATCGGCATGAGCGCCGTCGAGGCTTCCACCGCGCAGTTCAGAAACCACGCCTGCGGTGTGAAGTCCATGGGTTCGGTCTTATAGAGCGTCGAGATGCGCTGGATGGAAACGCCTTCGCGGCCGAGCTCCTCGAGCGCGCGGCGCAAATGAGCGGCGCGGTCGCCGCGATTCGAGCCGAGCGAAAGGTAGACGAGTTTGGATTCGGGCCGCATGGTGAGTTGTAGCGCGGGTGTCCTCACCCGCGTCCCCGTAGCGCCGCTCTCCCCATCGGCGTTCGCGCGTGGGGACGGCATCGGTCCGCAGGTCGCGGGTGGGGACACCCGCGCTACAGGCCGCCGTTCACTCGAACAGCGTGCGCGGGCCCGCAGCCGGGAACGGCAGGTTCAGGTGCCGGTACGCTGCTTCGTTCGCCACGCGGCCGCGGCTGGTCCGGCTGACATACTGCTGCTGTAGCAGGAAAGGCTCGACCATGTCCACGAGCGTATCGACTTCTTCGTTCAAGGTCGCCGCCAGCGCCTCCACGCCCACCGGCCCGCCGTTGTAGGTGCGGATGATGGTGGTCAGGAAGTTGCGGTCCAGGTCGTCCATGCCCTGCTCGTCCACTCCCTCAAGCTTCAGCGCGTCCTTCGCCACCTGCTGATCGATCGTGCCCTCGGCCTTGACGTCCGCGAAGTCGCGCACGCGGCGCAGCAGGCGATTGGCGATGCGGGGAGTGCCTCGCGCCCGGCGGGCGATCTCCGTGCCGCCGGCTTCATCCAGTTGCGCGCGCAGAATTCCCGCCGAGCGCTGGATGATGTGGCGCAGCTCTTCCATGGTGTAGAACTCCAGGTGATAGAACAGGCCGAAGCGATTCCGCAGCGGCGCCGAGAGATTGCCCGCGCGCGTCGTGGCGCCCACCAGCGTGAAGCGCTTCAGCGGCACGTTGATGGTCTTGGCGAACATGCCCTTATCCACGACGAAATCCACCTTGTAGTCTTCCATGGCGGGATAGAGGAACTCCTCGATGTTGGCCGGCAGGCGATGGATCTCATCGACGAACAGGATGTCGCCCTCGCCGAGGTTGGTGAGGATGCCCATCAGGTCGCCCGTGCGCTCGAGCGCCGGTCCGGAAGTGGTGGTGATCTTCGACCCCATGGCGTTGGCGATGATGTACGCCAGCGTGGTCTTGCCCAATCCCGGCGGGCCGTGGAACAGCACGTGCTCCAGCGGTTCGCCGCGCTGCTTCGCGGCCTGCAAAGCGATCGTGAGCTTCTCCACCACCTTCTTCTGCCCCACGTACTCACCGATGCTCGCGGGGCGAAGGGTGCGATTGAAGCCCTCTTCTTCCTTGGAGATCAGTTCCGGCGATACGAGCCGTTCTCTGGACATGGTTGCTCGCGTTGCGGGGGCGTGTTGCTAGCCCGCCGCTTCCTTCGGTTGCAGTTGTTCGAAGACCTTGCGCAGGAACTCCTCCGTGGTCTTCAGGTTCTTGTTGCGCGCGAAGATCTCCTCCGTCATGCGGATGGCTTCTCCGCGCGAGTACTCAAGCTGTTCGAGCACCTGGAGCGCTTCCTGCTTGAGGCCGGCGGGCGTTTCCTGTTCGATGGAAAGTGGCTCTTCGGTTGGCGCCAGCGCGAACTTGGCCATCTTGCCGCGCAGCTCAATGACGATGCGCTCGGCGATCTTGGGGCCGACGGCGGGCATTTCGCGCAGAAAGGCCGTGTCGCCGCGTTCGATGGCGCGGGCAATCTCATTGATCGGGCGGATCAGGCACTTCAGCGCCTTCATGAAGCCCACGCCCGGCACGGTGGTGAACGTCTCGAAGAACTCGCGGTCGAGCGGATCGAGAAAGCCGATCAGCTTGGGCGTCATGTGGCTGCCGCCCAGCCCGCCGTCGATGTAGTAGATAGTGTAGAAGGTCAGCGGATTGCGGCGCTCGCCCGCCGGGGCGATGCGCAGGCGTGAGGCGATGCCCGAAGGCACGAAGATCTCATAGCACACCGCTTCCACACGCACCAGCAGCGAGTGGCGTTGAATGCGGTCGTAGAGAACTTCGCCGGTAATCTCGGAGATCATTCGCTAACTCCGATCCGTCGCCATGGCATGCCGCATAGCCGCGTTCCCCGCGCGCGTGGCGTTTACGTAGCAGAGCGTGACGGCCAGCGCGTCGGCAACGTCGGGCGGGTGCGGCACGTGGTTCAAATCGAAGTGGTGCTGCACGGCGCGCTGCACCTGCAGCTTTGAGGCGTTGCCGTTGCCGGTCACCGTCTGCTTCACGCGCTTGGCGCTGAAGCTGAGCACGGGAATGCCCTCCAGCTTGGCCGCGAGGCAGATCACGCCGCGCGCGTGGCCCATCAGGATGGCAGTGCGCGGGAAGTCGGCGTGGCTGTAGACCTCTTCCAGGCACATGGCCTGCGGCTTGAATTCGCGCATCACCGACTGAAGCTCGCGAAAGAGCGCTTCCAGGCGCGCCGGAAGGCTGCGCGAAGTGCTGGGCGGCAGGCGAATCACCCCGGCTTCCAGCAGCTTCACCTCGCTCCCGCGGCTTGCAATCACGCCGTAGCCCGTGATGTTCAGGCCGGGGTCGATGCCGATGACGCGTGTTGGCTCGTGAGGGGAGGTGATCATTCGTAGTCGTCAGTCATCAGTTGTCAGTCGTCAGTAAGGACGATCTGACGCCACTCCCATGGATTGTAACACTGGGTACTGCTTTTGCGGGGGTGGATTGGTTCTTACAGAGAACTGACGACTGATGACTGCGGACTTCTTTACCTCGGCGTCGAATCCGGCAGGCCGCCGTCCACGGGGATGGTTGCGCCGGTGGTGGGAGTTTGGCGTGTGGCGAAGTAGAGCACGGCGCGCGCCACGTGCCGGGCGGTTACGGTGGCCTTCAGCAGGTTGCGCGAGCGGTAATAGTCTTCGAGACCCTTCTCATCGAGGCCGCGGGCGCGCATGCGGTCGGGACCAACTTCCGCCCAGAGGCCCGAGCGGCGCGCGCCGTGGGAAAAGACAGCGTCAGGCGCGACCATATTGAC
>JASIKV010000202.1 GCA_030049455.1 Terriglobia bacterium | reverse complement strand
GGAAGACCCGCGAGACGTCTACCACAACGTGGTGATCGCTCTCGATCCTGCCAAGGATCTGAACAACGGGCAGCCCGGTTCTTTGGCGCGCTGGATCGACGCGCTGGACCTGAAGGCGGGCGAGAAGGTCTACCACCTGGGATGCGGCGTGGGGTATTACACGGCGATTTTGGCGGAAACGGTGGGCCCAACCGGCGCCGTAACAGGCAGCGAAGTGCATGAGGAATTGGCCGGGCGCGCGCGCGCCAATCTCGCCGCCTATCCCAACGTCAAGGTTCACGCAGGCGACGGCGCGGCGTTCGATCCCGGCGAGTGCGACGCCATGCTCATCAACGCCGGAGTGACACATCCTCACCGGCCGTGGCTTGAGCGCCTGCGCGAGGGCGGCCGCATGGTCGTACCCATCACCATGTCCGCGGGCGGAGCATTGGGTCAGGGTCTGATGATCAAAATCGTCCGCGAACTCGCGGGATTTTCTGCCGGAATCGTTTCGCCGGTGGCAATCTTTTCCTGCACGAGCGCGCGCGATGCGCAACTGGAAGGGCAAATAGCCAGATCCTTTGCCAGCCGCGCGCTGCTCAAGCTGAAATCTGTTCGTCTTGACCCGCACGAAGCCGCCGAGACGTGCATTCTGCATAGCTCAAACGTTTGTGTGAGCATGGCAGAGGCCGGCCGGGCTGCGGCCACAGCGGCAAGCTAGAGCGCTGGCAGGAACGATTTCCATTTAAGCTGCGGAGAGGGGCGCGGGTTGTTTCCCCTTGCCCATCGCTGCGGCAGCAAGGGTACCGAGGACTGAGCCGACGGCGGCTGTCCAGCCGATCCACAACGTCATTTGGGGCAGAATCGCGAGGTCGAAGAATCTCTTGGCGAGCGCCATGCTGGCGTATTCGGGCGTGGCCGCGTCGTAATGGGTTCCCCACCCGGCGCCGCCATTTCCGGTCATGGCGAGGTACATCACGATCAGGACTGGAATGCGCGCCGCAAAGGCATACGCCACCAGGGCCTTTCCCAACTGTGCCCAACCGATGCCGGGAATAAAGGCCGAGCTGAGAGCGAGCGCCAGACCGAGAAAGGTGAGGATATTGGGGTGCTTGGCGGTTGACGCGACCAAGACGACGCCCGCGGCGAAAACCAGGAACGAACCCGATGCGTAACCAATCGCTTTGCCGTTGCTCGCAGGCCTCTCGCCAGCGCCGGCAAGCTTCAGCGCGAAATAAGGCCCGAAGATGATTGGCAACCACGAAATCCCAACCACCGCCCCGCCGCCCCCGCCCGCAGTGCTGAACCAGGGTCTGGGCCAATGTTCGAGCTCGCCGACCAGGCGGAGGATGGTCACGCCAAGAGTTATCACTGCAGGTATGGTTATTAGTCCAGCCGTGGAAACGGGTTTAGCGTCTGACATGGTTTCCTCCTGGGCTTTCGGAACATCGACTGACAGGCGGATACTATCGCAATTCTTGCGGGCATGCGCGGGTTTTATGTCCGGACGGAGGTGAACTGCCTTGAACAAACTCCTCTGCGTAGTGATTGCCCTCGTGATTGTTTCGGCCGCGGTGAAACCCGGTCTTGGCCAGTCGAATTCCGATGCCGTGAGTGCCGCGCTGACGCAAGGAGATGACTTCCTGAAGAAGAAAGACTTTCCCAAGGCGATGGACGAGTACCGGAAAGCCGACAAGCTTGCGCATCATGTCTGCGCAGAGTGCTACCTGCATATGTTCGCACTCGATCGTCAGTCGGGCGATCTGGCCGGAGCGCTCGAAGACGCAAAACGAGCTTTGAAGGCTGCCGGCGACGACAAACTGACAGCGACTCGTGCCCATTTGCTCCGCGCCAATCTGCTGGTTCAGATGGCGGGCAAGCCCACTGACAAGAAGTTGAAGGAAGCGGAGGAGGAAACGCGCGAGGCGCTGAATCTAGCGCCGGATCAAGCGATCACGCATTACAACCTGGGTTACATTCTATTGCGCGAAGAGCGCGACAGCGAGGGCGTCGCCGAACTGAACACATTCATCGCCGCCCCAGGCGCAAATCCTAAAGCCATCAGCAAAGCGCGCAGCTACATCGCCAGCCCTATTCGCGCGCGCGAGCCCTTCGTCCCCGATTTTTCCTTTGCCACAGTGGAAGGTCAGATGATTTCGAATACCGCGCTGAAGGGGAAGGTTGTGCTCCTCGATTTCTGGGGAACATGGTGCCCGCCCTGTCGCGCCTCGGTTCCCATGCTGTCCCAGCTGCGCAAGAAATATGCGGAAAAGCCCGTGCTGATGGTGGGAATCAGTTCCGATGAAAATGAGCAGGCGTGGAAGCACTTCATCGCCGCAAACCATATGGATTGGCCCGAGTACATTGACCTGTCCGGCAAAGTGCGCGAAGTCTTTGAGGTTCATTCCTACCCGACTTATTTTGTGGTCGACCGCGAGGGCATCATCCGCTTCCGGAAATCGGGCTTCGGGCAGGAAAGCCAGTCGGAGTTGGAAGAGGCCATTGACAAGGCGCTGAAGAGACCGCCGGAAGCGCGCGCGGCAGATTCCGCCTCGGCGTCCCTGCAATAGGATCAGGGCTGCCCGCGCCAAGCTCTATCTGCGCTCCGGGACGCCTTGCCCGGCGCAATCGAGACGATCGATGAAGCGGAAATATCCCAAACAACCCCTGGTGGGCGTGGGCGGCGTGGTGATTCACCGTGACCGCGCACTGTTAATTCGCCGGGGCAGCCAGCCTCTGAAAGGCCAGTGGTCGATCCCCGGGGGAATGCTGGAACTCGGCGAGGAACTGACCGCCGGAGTGCAGCGCGAGTTGAAGGAAGAGACCGGCCTGGACGTCGAACCGCTGGAATGCATCCTTGTATTCGATCGGATCATGCGCAAGGGCAGCCGGGTGAAATACCACTATGTCATCGTCGATTACCTTTGCAAGAGGAAGCGAGGAAGATTGCGCCCCGCTTCCGACGTCACCGACGCTCGATGGGTGCGCCGGAACGATCTGTCGCAATACCATCTGACGGAAATGGCATTGTCTCTGGTCCTTCGCGCGTTTGAAAAGATGCGGAAGCTCTGAGTGGCGGCTGCAAAGAATCTGCTACAGGAGAACAGCGGAATGGCGAATCGGAAAGTTTGCGTATACTGCGCTTCCAGCAAGCAGTGCGACCCGAAATATCTGGAAGATGCAGAGCGCCTGGGCCGCCATCTTGCCGAGCAAGGCGCAACGCTGGTCTACGGTGGAGGCGGTTCGGGCGCAATGGCGAGGCTCGCGGACGGTGCTTTGGGGGCCGGCGGAAGGGCAATTGGCATCATTCCTCGCTTCATGGTGGAACTTGAATGGGCGCACACTCAGCTTACCGAGTTGTGCGTGGTGGACGACATGCGCGAGCGCAAGCGCCGCATGTTGGACGGCGCAGACGCCGTGGTGGCGCTGGCGGGAGGTTGCGGAACGCTTGAGGAACTGTTTGAAACCATCACCCTGAAGCGCCTGGGCCAGTATCTTGGCCCTATCGTGATGGTGAACACCCTCGGATTCTACGATCGCGTCGCCGCGTTGCTTGAACACTGCATTGCGGAACGCTTCATGGACACGCGGCACCGCGGTATTTGGACCACGGTGAGCGAGCCCGAGCAGGTGATGATGGCGATTCAATCCGCGCCTCGCTGGAGCGCTGAGAATCGCAACTTTGCCGTGCAGTAACAATTGAGGGCGCGCTTCGACGCCAAAAATCAAAAGCCCCTGGTTGTACGCTGACCGCACAACCAGGGGCCCGGGATACTGATGGGTTTGGCTTTTCCTAAATTTCAATTCGTTCACAGGAAACGGCGCCCAGCAGCGCCTTGCCACAACGCTCCCTCAATTGCCAGAGAGAGCTACCCACAAACGCGCGCATGCTTTGCGCCTAAGCCTCAGCACCCTCGCTAAGATTACTTGCACTTTCGATCGACATGGATCACCTCCTTTCTAGCGATGAGCCGATATTATGTTGCGGCCCGCTTCGAGTCAAGAAAAAGTTCGTGGTGGTGTCTGGCCGAAAACCCATGTGCGGCGAGGTGAAGGTCAATTTTCCGCCGTGCAATGCAAGCCCGGCCAACCACCCTTACCGAGCAGTGGCACAAACTGGCAGGCGTCAAGATGCTGCGTGACGAACTGGTCTTTTTGCCGGGAGAGCAGGAGCAATTCCTGATGATGCAGGTTGCCCACCGGAGCCACCAGACGGCCGCCCTCGGCGAGCTGGTGGAGCAGGACCGGCGGCACGCGGGGCGCTGCCGCGCTGACCATCACCACGTTGTAGGGTGCATGCTCGGCCAGGCCTTCGCTGCCATCGCCGGTAATTACCTCGACGTTGGCATAGCCGAGGCGCGCGAGGCGAAGGCGGGCGCTCTCCGCCAGCCGCGCATTGATTTCCATCATCCATACGGTCGCGCCCAGGTGCGCGAGGATCGCCGCCTGGTAGCCGCTGCCCCCTCCGATTTCGAGCGCCTTGTCCCCG
>JASIKV010000201.1 GCA_030049455.1 Terriglobia bacterium | reverse complement strand
GGAATTTCGGGAAGAAAGACGGCGGCGCCGGCCTTCACAAACATGTCCGCGGCCACGCCCACGGCGGGATTGGCCGTAACGCCTGACCAGCGGTCTGAGCCGCCGCATTCCGTGCCCACAATTAGTTTCGCTATCGGGGCCGGCTGCCGCTTTGATTGGTTGGCAAAGTGCAGCAGCTTTTCCGTGACCTCCAATCCGCGCTCGACGGTCTTTTCGCTGCCGCCCAGTTGCTGCACGGTCAGGTTCACCACCCGGCGGTTGTAATCGGGCACGGAATTTTGAAAAAAGGGGACCGAGCACTCCACGCAGGTTTTGCCGCAACCGAGGTCGATGTAGACCGCCGCTCCCAGATTGGGATGGCGCATCGTGTTGGCAAGGAGCTGATTCAACATCGCCACCGCTTCACCGTCGGGCATGCCGCATCCGGATTCGTGGATGATGGGCACTACGCCGTCCACGTTGGGAAATTTCTGGCGCGAGTAAATCTCGCGATTGGCGCGCCAGGCGATTTCCCGAACCTCCGTCGAAGAGCACATTCCCGAGGTCACGATGCCGACCAGATTGCGAATGCCCACTTCTCCGTCGGGCCGGACATACCCGTCGAACGTAAGCGGGGATAACTCGGGATCAAGAGGCTGCCGGCGCGGGTTGTCCCTGAATTCGGGGATCAAACGGGGAAGGCGGGAGCGAAGTTTGGTGGAATCGATTGGATCGCCCGGTTCGACCTGCCGCGAGGCGAGTCCGATGGGGTCACCCAGCGTGATGTACGGCGCGCCGCGCTTGATGGGCTTGACGGCAAAGCTCTGCCCGCGCAACGTGCGCCCGGATAGGGTCAGCACCCGGCCCGCATACTTCAGTGGCGCGCCTTTCTCCACAAAATCCGCCGTCACCACCGCCACGTTGTCCTTGTCTGGACGGATTACAATCGCGACTTGATCGAGGTCTTGAGGTTCCATGATGTCCCTGACGGTCCAGCTACGCCCCGACGGCTTCCATTTGACGTGAACGCACGTGCGAGCCGAAGAAGGCATAATAGGTTATGAACACGTAGCAAAGCATCGGTACGACCATCGCCCACGCCATGCTGTGGGTGCGCTGGAAAATCAGCCCCATGGCGGGTGGCGCGCAGGCGCCGCCTACAATCGACATGATGATGATGGACCCGCCCAGTTTTGTGTTGGGGCCCAGTTCCTTGATGCCCAGCGCGAAAATCGTGGGGAACATGAGCGACATGAAGAAGCTGGTGAGGAAGACTGCGCCCACGCCCAGCCAGCCGGGGAACAAGACGCAAATTGCCACCAGCAGAGTATTGATGACGCCGTAGATTCCCATCAGCCGCGTCGGAGCGATGAATTTCATCAGGTAGGTTGCCGTGAACCGCCCCACACCGAAGGCTACCAGTGTGCCCGTCAAAAAATATCCCGCGACCTTTTCCGGCTGGTGAGTGTAATCCTGGATGTACTGAATGTAATAACTCCAGGTTCCGACCTGGGCGCCGACATACAGAAACTGCGCGATGACGCCGTTCACGAAGTGAGGATAACCGAGCAGTTCACCGGCATGGCCTTGCGAGCGGCCCGCCTCAGGCTCGGCTTCCTCCGCAACTTTGGGGAACTTGGTCCTCAGGATCAGCAGCGCCCAGATGAAAATCACAGTTCCGAGCACAAGATATGGAGTGACCACGCGCAGCGTTTCTCCGCGCAGGTAGCCCTCATATGCGCCGGCGGCTTTGTAGGCCGCGATTTGATCCTTGTTCAGCTCCACGCCGGAAAAAATGAAAATGGTTCCCACCAGGACGCCCGTCACCGCGCCCACGGGGTTGAAAGCCTGGGAAAAATTCAGCCGCCGCTCGGAAGTTCGAGGATCGCCCAGCAGCGCGATGAAAGAATTCGCGCCGGTTTCGAGAAATGACGCGCCGCTGGCGATGACGAACAAGGCAAGAAGAAAGAATCCATACTGCCGGACCACTGCCGCCGGCCAGAAAAGGAATGTGCCGGCGCTGTACAGGAATAGACCTATGACCAGTCCGGTCTTGTAGCCAAATCTTTTCATGACCAAGGCAGCGGGAATGGCCAGCAGGAAATAACCCATGTAGAAGGCCGATTGGATCAAGCCCGCCTTGAAGCGGGTCAGCTCAAACGATTTCATGAATTGCTTGATCAGGATGTCATTTAAGTTGCTCGGAATTCCCCAGAACAGGAACAAAGCAGTCACCAGGAAAAACGGCGCCACGTTCCCCGCGGCAAAGAGCGGTGGATGTTGGTCCGGGTTGGAGTTTTGCGTCGGCATGCCGGATGCTCCGTTCATCGTGTTCTAGGATTCCAAATCTCTGGTGTCCAGTTTTCCTTCCCTTTGGAGGCGCTCGAAGATTGCGGCGGTCTCTCGAATGCCTTCCGCCAGCGGAGTTCGTTGCGCGCCGGGCAAGTCGTGCTGCAGGGCGCTATCATCAAAATCGTACGAGACGGGCAGCGCCTGGCCTTCCGCTCTTACCAGAGTCTTCGATGCAGGCAAAATTTCCCCCAGGCAATTGAGGAATTCACTCATCTGCATCACATCGCCACGCAAGGTATAAAGCCTTGCGCCGGTCAGGCAGGCCTGCGAGCAACGCAGAAAGACGTGCGCCGTGTCGCGAATATATTGCAGGTCCACTCCGCCCGTAAACCGAATCGTATAGGGCCGGCCGATGACCGTGGCTTTGATCGCTTTGGTGGGACCGGAGGTCATCCCCCGGTCGCGGCCCACACCATACACGGCGCCGGGGCGAATTCCCACGCTCGAAATGCCGTTATCCCAGTAATAAACTCTGGCGTTGCCCTCGTTGCATTGCTTGTAAACCCCGTAATGGGTTCCCGGCAGCAGCGGAGCGCCCTCGGGCACCGTGCCGCCGCCGTACATTTCTTCCGGGCCGAATACCGCGGCGGAGCTGGCATAAACGATGCTCTCGACCAAGTCGCGGTGCTTGCGCGCGGCCTCGAAAACGTTGATCGTTCCCACCACGTTGATCATTGCGCCGCGCAAGGGGTCGGCTGCACAGAAGGGAACCTGGATTCCCGCCAGGTGCAGCACGTGGGTGATTCCGCGATCCGCGACGGCGCGCTCGACGTGGCTGAACTGCGTGACATCGCCTTCGATCATTCCGACGGAGGTCATCTGCTCGAGCGTCAGAAGCGCGGCCAGGCGCGACGTGTCCGCGTCGATGTCGAAAACCCAGGGCTTGTCGCCGCGCTCCACAAGCGCCTTGACGATCCAGGCGCCGATAAATCCCTTGGCGCCCGTCACCAGAAACCGCCGGCCGGCTCGCGCAGTTGGATTGCATGGAATCGTTTCAGCCATCCACGTGCATTATATTCGTTGGCGCGACCCAGTCAAAGAACTCCCTCCTGCCGGGCAGCGGCCTTCGCCGGACGAATGATCAAAAGGACGCACAGGGTCGCCAGCAGGGGAACGGTTCCCGCCAGAAGAAACGCCGGGAAGTAGGAGAACTTATCCACCAGCCACCCGACCAGAAGTGTAAACGCTGCGCCGGCAAGGCCTGCACCCAGCCCGCTGACTCCCGTGACCGTCGCAACAACGTCCTGCGGGAATAAATCCGAAGGGAAGGTCAGGCCCATGGTTGACCAGCTTGCGTATCCCCATACGGCGATGCTGATCAGGATAACGGCTAGGTAGGGATTGTGCGTAGTGGCCGCAGGAATTCCGGCCAGAATGGGCAGTGAACTCGCTACGCAGACCCACTTGCGCGCGCGGATGACGGGCATTCCGCGTTTGATCAGGAAGCCCGACGCGAGGCCTCCCGTAAAGTTTCCGATGTCGGCGGCGGCGAAGGGAATCCACGCGAAGGCGGCAATCTGTTTCAGGCTGAATCCACGCGCATCGCTGAGGTATTGCGGAAGCCAAAACACGTAGAACCACCAGATCGGATCGGTCAGGGAGCGGCCGAGGACAATTCCCCAGGTGTTCGGTTGGCCAAGCAAATCCAGCCAGCGCCCCAGGCCCTTATGCGCGGATGCGGGCGCGGTGTCGCGTCCTGACTTGATGAGTGAGCGTTCTTCAGCGGATACGCGCGGATGTTTGTCGAGCGGGCGATAGGTAATAAGCCACACGGCCAGCCAGGCAAATCCCAAAAGGCCCGAGAGCACGAACGCGTAGCGCCAGCCGAAATGGATCGCGATCAGGGGCACAAGAACTGCGGCGAGCGCGCCGCCCACGCTTGAACCGCTGTCGAAAATGGCGACGCCCACGCCGCGTTCCTTTGCCGGGAACCACTCGGCCACCGTCTTGCTTGCCCCCGGCCAGTTGCAGCCCTCGCCGATTCCCAGCAGGAAACGAAACGCTCCGAAGGAGGAAACTGAGTTTGCGAGCCCCGTCATCATGCTGATCGCTGACCACCAGATCACCGCGAGCGAAAGGCCCAGACGCGTTCCCACCACGTCCAGCATCACGCCGCCCACCAGCCACATTCCCGCATATGAAAACTGGAACGCAGAAATGATGCGCGAAAGGTCCGTGTGGCTGAGGTGCAGTTCGCGCGAAATCACGGGGGCAAGCACGGAAAACGTCTGCCGGTCAATGTAATTCACCACCGTGGAGCCGAACAACGTCCAGACAATCCACCAGCGGATGCGCTTGGAAGCCATAGGTCAGGGGCCGGCGCGGAATGATTTCAAATGTCGCGGCGGCGCAAGAAATTCGCCGCACGATATCATATCCCTCCGATTCTTGTCGCGAATTATTGAAGGCTTAAGCTTGCCCATGGCCTTGCAGCGGCGGTCCACGAGCGTCGCGCGACGGTCCCGCCAGGCCGAGACCGCCGCCAAAGTCCTGCGATTGCTTTACCAGGCTTCCTCAGATAGAGTATGCGCCGAATCATCATTCGCGCGCGATGCGGGCAAACCGCGGACGGAGGGTTTGGGATGCGTTCTCATACTTCACTACTGCTTCTGTTTTCGCTTGCGGCAGTTTTGTGTCCGGCATGGCCGCAGGGCAGGCCCGAAGCGCGGCCGCATGAGGAATTCGACATCCGCGAGCATTACACCAAATACGAGTATCGCATCCCGATGCGCGACGGGGTCCATCTCTTCACCTCAGTGTACGTGCCCAAGGACACATCCGTTCCTTACCCCTTTATGATCGACCGCACACCTTACAGCGTGGGACCCTACGGCGAAGATCATTACCGCACGACTCTCGGGCCTTCGGAAGCCTTCGCGCGCTCCGGCTACATTTTTGTCTATCAGGACGTGCGAGGGCGTTACATGTCGGAGGGCACATTTGTGGAAATGCGTCCCCACATTGACGAAAAGCACGGCAAGCAGGACGTGGACGAAAGCTCCGACATGTATGACACCGTTGAATGGCTGCTGCACAACATTCCCAACAACAACGGAAAAGCGGGCATCTGGGGAATTTCCTACCCGGGGTTCTATACCGCGGCGAGCATCATTGATTCGCATCCGGCCATCAAGGCCGCTTCGCCGCAGGCGCCCATGATCAATTTGTTTATGGGCGATGATTCCTACCACGGCGGAGCGTTCATGCTGGACGCCAACTTCGGCTTTTACGTGGGCTTCAAGCCTCAGGAAAACCCCACGCCGCCGCCCGCTTCCATCCCCTTTGATTTCGGTACGCAGAACGCCTACGAGTTCTATTTGAAAATGGGGCCGCTTTCCAATTCCAACACCATCTATCTGCACAACCAGAATTATCTGTGGACCGATCAGATGAACCACGACACTTTTGATGACTACTGGAAATTGCGCAACCTGGCCCCGCATCTGAAGAACATTCATTGCGCCGTACTGACCGTGGGCGGATGGTTCGACGCCGAGGACCTTTACGGACCCTTCCGCACATTCCGGTCGATTGAGGAGAACGATCCGGGCATTTACAACGGCCTGGTGGAGGGGCCGTGGGTGCACGGAGGCTGGGGGCGCCTGGACGGCGAGCACCTGGGCAGCGTCAGCTTCGGTTCAAAAACCGGCGAGTATTTCCGCGAGCACATTCAGTTTGCCTTTTTTGAAAAGTTTCTGAAGGGCAAGGGACCCGAGGAATTGCCCAAGGCCTACACGTTCGAAACGGGCACCAACGTGTGGCGCACCTATTCAAGCTGGCCGCCCGCAAACGCCAGGACGCGCGTGCTCTATTTCCAGAATCACGGGGGACTCTCTTTCACCGCGCCCGACGCCTCGCCGGATTCCTTTGACGAGTACATGAGTGACCCGAATCATCCCGTGCCGTTCGTCGGCTACATCGCGCGCAGCGTTCCGTCGGAATACATGGTGGCGGACCAGCGCTTCGCCTCGACGCGCCCGGATGTGCTCGTCTACCAAACCGACCCGCTGGATGAGGATGTAACTCTCGCCGGCCCAGTTTCGCCGCGCTTGTTTGTCTCCACCTCGGGCACGGATTCTGATTTCGACGTCAAACTTATTGATGTCTTCCCACCCGACTATCCTCAGCCCGAGGCGCGGCCCGCCGCAGGTGGCCCGGCCCAGTTCACGGATGTTCCGCCTCCCTCCATCACCATGGCGGGATACCAGATGCTCCTGCGCGGCTGGCCCATGCGCGCCAAATTCCGCAATAGCTGGGAAAAGCCCGAAGCTATGGTCCCCGGCCAGGTGGTTGAACTGAACGTCACCGCGCCCGACATCAACCACTGCTTCCGCAAAGGCCATCGCATCATGGTCCAGGTGCAGAGTTCCTGGTTTCCTCTTACCGACCGCAATCCCCAGACATTTGTGAATATTCCCGATGCCAAGCCGTCAGACTTCCAAAAGGCGACGGAACGCATCTATCGTGGGAAGGGGAAATCGTCAGGAGTGATTGTGCACGTGTTGGAATAGCCCCGAAGGAGCGAAATGTGGAAGCGTGCCCTGCTACTGTACTTCGCAGGCTCAGTCACAGTTTTCGGGCAGACCATCAAAGATTATTCCGGTGTTTTCCTTCAGACCCAGACGCATTTCATTCGTCAAACAAAAGAGCCTGATGATCCCATTGTCCTGAAAATCGATCAGGAATCAGATTCTATCCACATCACTGAGTTCCAGAACGGGACTCAGGTGACTTACGCGTACGATCTGCGGGGCCGGCCGTCCCCAAACATCAGCCCTCCCGGTGTCCACACCATGGACCGTGTCAGAATTAAGGACGACGTTTTGCTAATCAGATCGGAATCAGTCGACCCGGCCCATCCAATGGGGCCGCGTGAAGAAGTCATGCAGTTGTATCCCGACCTCAGGGTATTGAGTGTTCGAGCACAATCGGAGCGTGGTGGAAATCCCAAGTGGATGCAGACGGCAGAATACACGCGGCAGGAAAACTTGGAGGAAGCGCTTGGAAAAGCCGCCGAGGCGTCACGGATGAACAATTGCGTTCCCGGGCGTCCCTACATTGGCAAACGTCCCTGGAAGGTCAGTGCCGACGGAAAATCAATCCCGGGGCTTCAACTGGGGGGAGCCTGGTTCGACCAGGTGGGTTGGACATACTCGTTCGATGTTAGTTTGGGTGGCGACTTTTTCAGAGGCTTGGAGTTTGACCCTACTCCCCGCGGCGTGGAAATTCGCAGGAATGGCAATCTCGTTTCCACCTACTCTGGGAATCTCGTTCTGATTGTTCGTCCCGCCATTGCCATGCGTCCCCGCTTGACCCCCGGGCTGAGTTCTCTGGGCCTGGGTGGTTGGCGATTCACCGATGACTTGCGCGGCATGCGATTTCACATTGCTTGGAGGGGTTCGCAAACACATGACCTGGGTGAAGTTCCGGCCGAACTCAAATCCTATACGTACTCGCCGACGAAAAAACTTACCTACACGGAATACTGGTACGAAATGGAAATCCCGGCCAGCGATGCGCCCATCACGAACTCATTAGAGATTCATGTTCTTTCGCCCAGTGGCATGCAGTTTGGGTGCGTCAACGGAAGCCTCTTGCCTTCCACCCATTGAAGTCATCATGCGAGGGGCGCCCTTTTGCAATCGGGTGAGTGCGCTGCTAATATCGATGGAGAGGAATTGATGATGCCCGTTGATTGGAAGCAATACATTGCGAGCGACCCGGAAATCCTGCGTGGGAAACCACGGCTGAAGGGCACTCGCATTCCCGTGAGCCTGGTTCTGGGTTATCTGGCGGCCAGGAAAACCTTTGAAGAAATTATTAGCGATTTCCCAGATCTTACCCAAGAGCAAATCTCCGCGTGCCTCGACTATGCGCGCGACCTGGCTGAATTTGAGGCCACGGCCTAGAAACCTTCCGCTTCTTTTCCTGCTTTGTACGTCTCAGTGCCACGTCGGCGACGGATGCCCTTCGATTTTGTTGATCGCCTCGCTTGCGATGTAGGTGATTCGGATGTGTTGAATCTTCTGCATGACGGGGATGGCGCTGCGGGCGCCGGGGCCGATGTCTCCGAGCGCGTAGCAGATGTTGCGAATCACCTGCACGTCATCGGCGGGCATATCGGGAACGTTTAGGGTTTCAACCTCTGCGATGAGTGAGGGCACGGCGGAGTTCGCTGCCGGACCCATGCTTCCCAGCGCTGACGCTGCGGTCATGCGCACGAAGGGCACAGGATCCTGAAGGGCTGATTCCAATTCCGGAATCGCAACGGCCGCGCCCGGGCCCATTTCGCGCAACGCCAGTGACGCGTCGCCGCGCACAACGTCATCGGAATCCTTCAGAAGTCCGGCCACGGCGCGCGCTTGCGCTGCGGCTTTTGGACCAATTTGCGAAAATGCCACGGCGGTTGCGCCACGCACTTCTGCGCTCGG
>JASIKV010000200.1 GCA_030049455.1 Terriglobia bacterium | reverse complement strand
GTTGTCACCTTCCGTCCTTCAAGCCGCAAAAGCCGCCTTGGCGCAGATGGGCTGACTCAAACTCCGGTGATTGATTCCATCAACTGATGACTGAGCTCTGACCACTTCATTCGTACCGCAGCGCCACCATGGGATCGACCCTCGCCGCCCGGCGCGCGGGAATGTAGCTTGCCACGAGCGCCACTCCCGCCAATAGAATCGCCACCGCCCCAAATGTGAGCGGGTCATGGGGCTGGACACCATAGAGCAGCGTGGCGAGAAATCGCGTCAAGCCCAGCGCCCCCAGAACTCCCGCGCCCACGCCGGCGGCCATCAGCCACAGACCCTGGCCAATGACTTCGCGCAGAACGTCCACGCGTTCCGCTCCGAGCGCCATGCGGATGCCGATTTCGCGCGTGCGCTGGGCGACCGAATACGCCACCACTCCGTAAAGTCCCAGCGTGGCGAGAAGCAGCGCCAGCATTCCGAAGAAACCGATCATCGCCGTAGCCATTCGCTGTTGCCAGAGCGACGGCGCCATGTGCTCCTGCATCGTTTCGACCTGAAACACGGGAAGATTTTTGTCGAGGCTAGCTATCTCGTCGCGAAGCGTGTCCGCCAGAGCGGCGGGGCGCGATGCGGTGCGCAGAATCAGCCTAGCCCTGGGCGTGAAGCTCTCGCGCATCGGGACATACATCAAGGGCGGCGGGTCGTTGACGAGGGAACGGTAGCGGCTGTTGGCCGTGACCCCGATGACCAGCAGCGGCGGGCGGGGCGGTCCCACGATGCTGGGCCACGAAAGGTATTTGCCCATGGCGTTTTGGCCCGGCCACATCATGTCTGCGAGCTTGCGATTCACGATTACCACGCCGCTGCCGTTCGGCCGGTTGGCTTCGGGCGCCATGTTCCCGTCGGAGTCGCGGCTTAAGGTTCCCTCGCCATCCTGCTCGCTGAAATCGCGGCCCTCGAGAAGTGGAATGCCCATGGTTTGCAGATAGTGCGGTCCCACGGTATCGATGTTTACGCGCAGCCCAAGCTGGAATTCATGGCCGCGCAGAACCTCCTGCGAAGGCTCCTCTCCCGGATGGAAAACCGAAACGCCGCCGCTGAAGTCTTCCGGCGGGACCGTTACCGCCATGCTTGCGGCCTGCACACCGGGTGTGTGAGAGAGTCGTTCCAGGGCCTGCTGATAAAACGCCTCGCTCTGAGCCTGGGAATATCCCTGAAGGCTGGTATCCACCGTGGCAAGCAAAACGTTGCGAGTTTCAAATCCGGGATCGGCGGTAAGGACTTTCTGCATGCTTCGCGCCAGCAGCACGGCGCCAATCAGCAGGATGCAGCAAACGGCAACTTGTGCCGCGGCCAGCAGACGATGAATCGTTGACCGGCGGTGGCCGCTGCCCGCACTGCCCTGCACAAGCGATCTGAGCAGGTGGGGGGAAGACGTTCGAAAGGCCGGAAGCAGGGCGCAACCGATTCCCGTGGCGACCGATGCCACCAGTGTGAACGCGAGAATGCGGATATCGAGGTCCAAGCCGGTGTGGCGCAGGACGGAATCGGGCTGCATCCAGGGAATGGCCAGGCGCAGCGCCACGGGAGCGAGCAGGAGTCCGAGCGCGCCGCCAGCCACGGAAAGGAGCACGCCCTCAACCAGCAACTGGCGAATCAAGCGGCTGCGCGTGGCCCCCAGAGCTTCGCGCAGAGCGATCTCGCGCTGCCGCCCGGTGGCGCGCACCAGGAGCAGTCCTTCGACATTTGCGCAAGTGATGATGAGCAGCAGCGTGGCACCGCCGAGAAGCAGCCCCAGAAAGCGCTTGCCGCCGGCGCGATCCCCCGGGTCGAGCCCCACGCCCCGCACCAGCGCCACAGTGCGGCCGGCATTAGTGTTGGGATACGCCTGGGCAAGTTGCTGGGCGATGGTGCTCACCTCTGCCTGAGCCTGCTCAATCGGAATGCCGGGCTTTAGGCGCCCGAAGACGTTCAGCCATCCCCAGGCGCGCTCCTCAAAGAAATGGTGGCCGACGTACCTGGGCATGGCCTGGTCCAGCATGCTCATGGGTACCCAGAAGTCATAATTCGTATAGATTGACGCCCCGTGAAAATCTCTTGCGGCGACGCCGATCACTGTGAAGGGAAAGCTGTTCAACTCCACCCGGCTGCCGATGGCAACGGGACTGGCGCCAAAACTTTTGCGCCAGAGGTCGTAGCTCAACACGACGACGGGGTGAGCGCCGAGCGGCGCATCGTCAGCGAGTGAAATCAGACGTCCTTGCTCGATTCCCACGCCGAGGGTTGCGAAGAAGTTTCCCGTGACGCATCCGCCGATCAAGCGCTCGGGCGTGCCATGGCCGAAATTCACTGCCGCGCCCACCTCCGCAGCGATTCCGTCAAAGGATCGGCTGCGGTCGCGGTAATCGACGTAGTCGGGATAACCCATCACGTCGTAGGGATCGTTCTTTTGCATGCGATACATGGAAACGAGCTGGTTTGGATTCGCAATCCCCGGGAGCGGGCGCAGAAGAGTGCCGTCGATCAGGCTGAAGATGGCGGTGTTGGCGCCGATGCCCAGCGCCATGGTGAGAATCGCGATGACGGCAAAGCCCGGACTGCGGCGGAGTTGGCGAAGCGAATGACGGACGTCCTGAAGAATTGATTCAAGCGAGGGCAGGCCACGCTGGTCGCGGTAATTCTCCTTGGCCTGCTCGACGCCGCCAAACGCGCGCAGCGTGGCAAACCGCGCCTCATCGGCGGGCATGCCTTTTTTCAAGTTTTCCGCGGTGAGCATCTCGAGGTGCGAGCGAAGCTCATCATCCAGTTCCCGCTCGCGCTGCGATTTGCGGAACAGTCCTGCCAACCGCGATGCGAAGACTTTGAAGGCGTCCATTTGCGCCGCCCCTTCCTTACTGACGACTGAAAACTGATGACTGTTAACTTGACGTTTCCGCCAGCAGCCTCTGCATCAGCGCCGCCGTGCGTCCCCAATTCTCTTCTTCCGCCATAAGCTGCTTTCGCCCTGCCTTGGTAAGCGAGTAAAACTTGGCCTTGCGATTGTTGTCGGAAGCCCCCCACTTTGAGCTGACCCATCCGCGCTGTTGGAGGCGCAGCAGAGCAGGGTAGAGCGTGCCCTGATTCATGTGCAGCAGGTTTTCCGAGATTTGTTCCAGCCGGCGCGCAATGCCGTAGCCGTGCATCGGCCCCATGCTCTCGAGCACCTTCAGCACCATCAGGTCAAGCGTGCCTTGCAACACTTCCTGTCCCATGGGACTATCTCCTTTAGGCCGCCAACAGGAGAATAAGTCTGTCTCTGTAGAATGTCAACAGGGAAATAGGGGGTGGGGCGCAGGCATCCGGCCCGCGCGCAGGGGCGGGATGCTGATGCCAAGGGGGCGGGACACCGGCGCTAGGAAACGGCTGACTTCGCGGCGCTGGACTGCCGGATTCCCAATACTCCCGCCTGCGCGTGCACAACGGCGATGGCGGCCATGTTGACGATCTCTTCCACGCTGGAGCCGCGCGCCAGCACGTGTACGGGCTTGGCCATACCCATCAGGATCGGCCCAAGCGCCTCGGCGCCGCCCATGCGCATCATTAACTTGTACGCGATGTTCCCGGCCTCGAGGCTGGGGAAAACCAGGACATTGGCGTCGCCCTTTACCTTGGAAAAGGGATAGTCCTCCACCACCAGTTCGGGGACGATGGCCGTGTCCGCCTGCATTTCACCATCCACCATCAGTCCGAAGGCCTTTTCTTTCACCAGGGCCGTGGCCTTCCGGACTTTGTCAACCAGCGGATGCCGCGTGCTGCCGAAGTTTGAAAACGAAAGCATGGCGACGCGCGGTTCCATGTTGAACCAGCGCGCGACTTCGGCCGAGAGAATGGCGATTTCGGCCAGATCTTCGGAGTCGGGCTCGATGTTCACGGTGGTGTCGGCGAAAAAGTAGACGTCCTTTTTGGTTACGATCACGTAGAGCCCGGACACTCGTTTCACGCCGGGCCGCGTGCGGATGATTTGCAGGGCGGGCCGGATGGTATCGGGGTAATGCTGGCTGACGCCGGCCACGAAGCCGTCCGCGTCGCCCATATTCACCATCATGGCGCCGAAGTAATTGCTGTTCAGCATCCACTCATGAGCTTCGGCGCGGGTAATTCCGGAACGCTGGCGAAGGCGGAACAATTCGTCGATGTAGACGGGCAGGCGCGCGGACTTTGCAGGCTCGACGATTTCCACGCCTTGCTTGTCGAGGCCCAGTTCGTGGAACCGGTTTTCAATCACCGCCGGCCTGCCCAGCAGAATCGGGCGGGCGATGTTTTCCTCAACCAGGCGGATGCTGGCGCGGACGATCTTTTCGTGCTCGCCTTCGGAAAAGACGATGCGCTTGGGCGCGGCTTTGGCGCGGTAGCGGATATTCTGCATCACCGCGTAGGTGCGGCCCAGGCGCCGCTGCAGTTGTTCGCGATACTCGTCGAGGTCCACCGTGATGCGCGCCGCGCCGCTGGACATGGCGGCCTCGGCCACCGCGGCGGATTCCCAGATCAGCACGCGCGGATCAAAGGGTTTGGGAATGATGTACTCCGGGCCGAAGTGCATGCGGCTGACGCCGTAAGCGCGCAGGACGGTATCGGGCACATCCTCCTTGGTGAGGGCCGCCAGAGCGCGTGTGGCCGCCAGCTTCATGGCCTCGTTGATGGCGCGCGCCCGCACGTCGAGCGCTCCGCGAAAGATAAAGGGAAATCCCAAAACGTTGTTCACCTGGTTGGGATAGTCGGACCGGCCGGTGGCGATGATGGCGTCGGGACGGGCGGCTTTGGCTTCGTCATAGGAGATTTCGGGTACGGGATTCGCCAATGCGAAAACGATGGGCCGCTCGGCCATGGAGCGCAGCATCTCCGGCGTTACGCAATTTGCCACCGAGAGGCCGGCAAACACGTCCGCGCCCTTGAAGGCGTCGGCCAGCGTGCGGCGGTCGGTCTTCACCGCAAACCGCGCCTTGTAGGGATTCATATTCGCTTCGCGGCCTTCGTAAACCACCCCCTGGGTGTCGCAGAGTAGTATGTTTTCGGGACGCACGCCCAGATGAATGTAGTGTTCCGCGCAGGCGATTCCGGAGGCTCCGGCGCCGTTGAAGACCACGCGGACTTTGCCGATGTCTTTGCCCACAATCTCCAGGGCGTTCAGCAGTGCGGCGCCGGAAATGATTGCCGTGCCGTGCTGGTCATCATGGAATACCGGAATTTCCATGGTCTTCCGCAAAGTTTGCTCAATGTAAAAGCACTCCGGCGCTTTGATGTCTTCCAGATTGATTCCGCCGAAAGTCGGTTCCAGAAGCTGGCAGAGGCGGATGACCTCATCCGGTTTTTCGGAATTCACTTCCAGATCGAAAACGTCAATATCCGCGAAGCGCTTGAAGAGCACCCCCTTGCCTTCCATTACGGGCTTGCCGGCGAGGGCTCCGATGTTTCCCAGGCCCAGAACGGCCGTGCCGTTCGAAATTACGGCCACCAGATTTCCGCGCGTGGTGTATTCGAACGCGGTTTCAGGGTGGGAGTGAATTTCCAGGCACGGCTCCGCGACGCCGGGGGAATAGGCCAGACTCAAATCCCATTGCGTGCGGCAGGGTTTGGTGGGAACGACTTCAATCTTGCCCTTTCGCCCGGAGCGGTGGTAATCCAGCGCATCCTGTTTGTGAATATCCATGGCATTGCCCCCTCGGACATTTCATCCATTGCATTGACTGGCGCTCTGCTTACATCATATCGCACCGCAAGACAAATCTCGCGCCCTGCGCGAGGCATTGTAACGCTGACCCCGCCCGGGCGGGGTCAGCACGTGCCGGCCTGAAGGTCGGCGCTGCGGTCAATCTAGAACACCACCCGGCCGCGCGCGGCTTGCGGCAGGTTGAGTGCGGTGCTAACTTTGAATCAGGCGTTCGCCGCCGGCCGGGAGCGCGGGAGAAAGGGAAGCGCATGCGGTGGTCGTGGAAAATCGGGAAACTTGCCGGGATCGGCATCTATGTTCATGCCACATTTCTGCTCCTCATCCTCTTCATTCTCTTTGTAAACTGGCGGGAGGGGAGCTCCGTTCAAACCGCAATTCGGGGCGTTATCTTCATCCTGGCGATCTTCGCCTGCATCGTCCTGCATGAGCTGGGCCACGCGCTCGCGGCGCGGCACTACGGAATCAAAACGCGCGACATCACGCTTCTGCCCATCGGCGGACTGGCGCGCCTGGAGCGCATGCCCGACATACCCCTTCAGGAACTCTGGGTGGCGCTGGCCGGACCCGCGGTGAATGCCCTGATTGCCGCAGTGATTTTCGTCGCCGGGATGGCTGCGGGTCTTCACCTTCAATTCTTGACGCAATTTACCTGGACGGGCGGCAGCTTTCTGGACAACCTGATGGTGGTCAACCTCTGGCTGCTGGCTTTCAACCTGATTCCGGCGTTTCCCATGGATGGCGGCAGAATGTTGCGCGCCCTGCTGGCCACGCGCATGGAATACACGCGGGCGACCCTGACCGCCGCGCGCGTGGGCCAGGCCATCGCCTTTGTTTTCGGCCTCGCCGGACTGTTCACCGACCCGTTTCTGGTCTTCATCGCCCTCTTCGTCTGGATGGGGGCGGAGCAGGAGTCGGCCATGGTCCAGGTGCACAGTTCGCTGGGAGGAATTCCCGTGCGGCAGGCGATGCTTACCAGCTTCCGCACGCTGAACCCGGACGATCCGCTCTCCGCCGCCGTTGACCAGGTGCTGGGCGGCTGGCAACACGATTTCCCCGTCGTCTTCGGAGATCACGTGCTGGGCGTGCTGACGCGCGAAGCCCTGATGCGCTCCCTCGCGCAAGGCGGCATGGGCGGCCGCGTGCGCGACGCCATGAACCGGGATGTGGCGGTAGTGGATTCGCACGACATGCTGGAAAAAGCGCTTGCCGTATTGAGCGGCTCCCAGGCCCGCGCGCTGCCGGTGGTTCATGACGGCAGCCTGGTCGGGATGCTCACCATGGATCACGTGGGAGAGATGCTGATGATCCAGTCGGCGCTCCGGCAGGCGGAGTGGAAAGCGCGACTTTCGCCGAAGACCTGATCACCCTTTTCAGGAACCCATCCGGCCGGGGGGCTCGATTCAAACCGCTTTGGCAGATGCGAAGGCCAGCGCGAGCAGGGTTTTCTGCTGCACCTCGTGGCCCTTGCCGGAGCCCGTCGCCGGGCTGGGGCTGGCGGTGAGCTTGACCGAGCGCACGGAGCGCGGCTTGGCCAGGCGCCGCAGACGCGGCATCATGAAGGAAAGCGCTCCCATGTTAGCCGGCTCTTCCTGCACCCACACCACTTCCTTCGCCGCGGGGTGCAGGTTGAGCGCCGCCGACAATTCGCTCTCAGGAAAAGGGAAAAGCTGTTCCAGAGCGATGATCGCGGTGTTCGCGCCACCCAGTTTCTTCCGTTCCGCGCGCAGGGCGTGAACGATCTTCCCCGTGGCCACCAGCACGCGCTCGGCGCCCGCACCCTCCGCGTCGGGGATTACGGTTTGGAACCGGCCGCCGGTAAATTCCTGCAAGGGAGACAGCGCCGCGGGGTGGCGCAGCATGCCTTTGGGCGTAAAAACCACCAGCGGCTTGCGCCATCGCCGCAGGGCCTGCAGCCGCAGCATGTGGAAATACTGCGCCGCGGTGGTGGGCTGGCAAATCTGCACGTTGTCGCGCGCCGCAACCTGAAGAAACCGTTCAATGCGCGCGCTGGAGTGTTCCGGCCCCTGGCCTTCGTATCCGTGCGGGAGCAGCAGGACCAGGCCCGAGAGCAGCCCCCACTTGTCCTCGCCTGCCGAGATGAATTGATCGATGTATACCTGCGCGCCGTTGGCGAAGTCGCCGAACTGCGCTTCCCACAACGTCAACGTCTCCGGGTAATCGCGGCTGTATCCGTACTCGAAGCCCACCACGGCGGCTTCCGAGAGCGGCGAATCGTAAATCTCAAACGCCGGCTGGTGGACGTCAATGTTGGCGAGCGGCGTGTACGCGGCCTCCGTCTGCGCATCGAAAAGCGTGGCGTGCCGCTGGTTGAATGTTCCGCGGCGGCTGTCCTGCCCGCTCAGGCGCACGGGCGTTCCCTGGCGAAGCAGCGTGCCATAGGCCATCAGCTCGGCCGACCCGAAGTCGATGGGCATGCGGCCCTGCGTCATCTGCAGGCGCTGCTCGAGCAGCTTTTTCACCTTGGGATGAACTGAAAACCCCGGGGGGACGCGCGCCATCAATTCGCCGACGGTCAGGAGTTCTTCGGCGCGCACCGCCGTTTCGACTTCCATCGACGGCTCGTAGGTCCCGCCCTGGTAGGCGTCCCAATAAGAAGGGAGCCTGCGCAGGCTCGGACTCTTGCGAATGCTGCGCGCGCGCTTCAGCGCCGCTTCCATTTCACC
>JASIKV010000199.1 GCA_030049455.1 Terriglobia bacterium | reverse complement strand
TGCACGACGAAATACTTAAATTGAAACAAGAACAAGGCAAAAACATCTTAATCGGTGGTGTAAGCATTCCTTCACAGCTCATCGAGCTTGGCCTGGTTGATGAATATTGTTTTGTCGTTCAGCCCATAGTTGCAGGAGAAGGGACGCGGTTGTTGGAAGGCACTAGCCTGCCGGAGAAATTACAATTAAGACTTGTTGAGTCAAAGATTCTTAAATCAGGGTGTGTTGCGCTTCGTTACTTGAAACAGTGACAGAAGAATCTGCGGTCGAAGAATCCCCTGGATAGCGCGCTGCTTGCAGCTTCGCCCGATAAATGTGTGCTGTTCATTATCGGCAGGAAGAATGATCATTCACCCTCGCGCGCCCTTCAATTTTCAGCAGACCTTGCGGTTCATCCTCAGCCCTCCGGCATTGCTGAATGGCCGCGAGTTTGCTCCTCTGCTTGACTACCTTGTGGATGAGGAATACCGGCGGGTGCTTGAACTGGGCGGGAACCTGATTCTTTATGGCGTGCGCGAGGCAGGGCCAGCCGAAAAGGCGGCTTTACAGATTCGAATTCTGGCGGGGCCGGACGACCAAACCGCGCAGCAGGCTGTTGCCGCGGAAGTTAAGCGGCAATTCTCGACCGACCTTGACCTCCGGCCGTTCTACACGCTGGCGAAGGCGGACCCCGCGCTCTGCCGCCTGATCTGCCACTTCAATGGAATGCGCGTGCCGCAGGCGGCCCAGGTATTCGAAATTCTCATCTCCGCCATCATCGAGCAACAAGTGAACTTGTCTTTCGCGCACAAGGTGAAGAAAGCCTTGATTGACAAATATGGCCGCGCACTGGAATTCGAGGGCCGCCGCTACAGCGCGTTTCCGGAACCCGCCGCGCTGGCCGTCACCACACCGCGCGAGTTGCTGCGCCTTCAGGTTTCAGGCCCCAAGGCGCGCTACATCATCACCATTTCACGCCGGGTTGTGAACGGCACTCTTGATCTTGAAAGCTTGCGGCAACTGGAGCCCCCCGAAGCCCACGCAAAGTTGCTGGAGCTGAAAGGCGTGGGCCCCTGGACGGCGCAGTACGTGGGCATGAGGGCGCTGAATCATTCGGATTGCCTTCCTGCTGCCGACGTGGGACTGCAAAAGGTCATCCAGCAGTTCTACGGATTGCGCAAGCGGCCCGCGCCCGAGCGCGTCGAGAAGATGGCGCGCGCCTGGAGCGGCTGGAAAAGCTACGCCACGTTTTACCTCTGGCTCACTTATTGGGAAAACGCCGAATGGAAGTCACGCGTGCGGGAGGAAATCCGAACGCAGCGAAGGTAGCATCTCCGTCTGAATATAGAGACGCAGGTGGGTAGCCCTAACGGAGAATCCGCATGGCGAAAACACGAACGCATGATCCCCTGGTGGCGAAGGCGCGACACGTAATGAGCAAGGTTTATCTGCCGCGAATCGAAAGCTGCCTGAAAGCGCTCTCAGCGCAGCAAATCTGGTGGCGGCCGAATAATGCTTGTAACAGCATCGGCAATCTGGTGCTACATCTTGCCGGCAATGTTCGCCAATGGATCGTTTCAGGTTTAGGCGGCGAGGCGGACCACCGCCGGCGCGAGCTGGAATTCAGCGAGCGCGGTCCCCTGCCCCGAAGCACACTGATCACCCGGTTGAGGCAAACTGTCCGGGACGCTTGCCGTGCCTTGGACGGCCTTACCGATGACGGTTTAACCAGCGCCCACACCATTCAGGGGTTTCAGGTCACGGGGCACGACGCGATCTTCCACGTGGCCGAACACTTTTCACATCACGCCGGTCAAATCATCCTCATGACCAAAATGTTGACTGGGAATGACCTGAAATTCACGCGGCTTCCAGGCGAGGATAAGAGGAAAAGGCAAAAGGTGCGGAATTTGCCGGCCTTGTAGAAACAGGCATTATTTCAGTAACTCAGAACATGAACCTGCTTTGCCTGGAAAATCATACTGCCCCCGGGAATGGTAACTCCGTTGATGGTGGTGGGGTTGGACTCGTAATAGGGCATGCCTTTAACCAGAATATTGCTCACCGTGTTGATACCGCTCAGCCCGCCCACATTGACGTAAGCCGTCTGATTGTTGGTCACGACATAAAGCGGAACTCCCTGCAAAAGCGTGCAGCAGGGCGTGAGGATAAAGACGCCGGTTTCGTTGTCGGACCCGATGTTCAGCATCGAATTCAGGGTTCCCTGCATCGATTGCAATTTCAGATAAATCGCCAGAGGCTGAACAGTGAATGGCGGCGGTGCGCCATTGACTCCAACCGTGGTGGAGGGTCTGGTGTAGGCCCCATGCACCACAAGCTCCTGTCCTACGGCCAGATTCTGGGGTCCGAAGGTGAGGTTGGCAAAGTTCGGCCCCATGATTGATGCTTGATAAGTCGGGTTGACGGTAAGGTTGACCTGATAGATGTAATCCATCAGCAGGGTCGAAATGTCATCGGGCTCGGCGTCATGGACCCACAAGTCGAGCTGCAAGGGGTTCCCCGCCGCATCCGTCGTAATCGAAACGATGGGACCAATCAGAGCCGTGCTGGGGGTTACCCCGGCTTCAGTCGGGAAGGGGTTCTCAAGCCACTGGGCCTCCACGGTCTTGGCGGCGAGATTTCCCTGGCTGTCGAGAATGGCGTCCACCTCCACGTAGGTATCGGGCAAAAGGTGCGGCAGGTCCGTAAAGCCAATCTTGTTGGTGGTGGTCGTCAGATTCATGGGCAGATTGGGAGCGTCCGCGGTGGACGGGGAGAGCACCTGCATGGAGAAATCGCCAATATAGGAAGCATTCGAGGTCGTATTGGAGTTGGAAACGCTCCTGACAAATCCCCAGAGGTCGTCGATCTCACCAAAGCCGTTGGGGTTTATTTGCCCCGTAGGGCTGGTGGACAATAACTGCGAAATGTTGGAGACGGAGGTGATCTTTCCCGTCAAATTTCCGGAGGAATTGGTCTGCAGCATCTGCGGAACTTCAAAGTCCATCAGCATCACGTTGGTCTCGTTAGCGTTAATGACCAGAGGCGGGCTGATGTAAGAGCTGGGTTTCTGGATTGTAAAGGATGTGGTAAGGCTATCGATGGGCGGAATCAAAGAAGCATTATAAGCTGCGATTTGACCCAGTTCGTAATTGAGGTTGATCTGGTCGTAGGTTCCTGCCTTGACCGGGTACTCGTACAAAACCGTGGTGAAATCGCGAAGCTGTTCGAGATTCAGGCGGATTTCCGGCGCAAAGGCCGGAGTCGTGGTCATGAATCCTTCCGTCAGCCCGGTTTGAAGATTCGTGAAGCTGATATCCTGAAGGACCACATTGGCGGAAATGGCGTTGCAAACCGGCACATCCTGCGCCAGGGCGATCAACTGCCCGGTGCCGGCGGAGGCGGGGACAGCTGTGGAGGTGGTGCAAGCGGTCTGAAGGACGGCAATCAAAATCCCCATCGCCGCCGTTAATAGCCTACAAATGGACACCCGTCTCAATGTACTCCTTCGGATCACGTTTGGAAATGGCGTCCGGCCGCGGCAACTCCGCCGGCCGCCGGAGGTCCCACCCCCGGCTCAAGCACCTTCCTGAGATGAGATTGCCCGTCCCGGGGTTTTCCGCAGGCGAGCGCGAAAAACCGGAATTATCATAAATACAGTGAATTGGCGGTTTAAGGCAAGTGCTATTCCGCGCCAAATTGAATGCTACTTCTGCTCGGCTTTGCGGCGGCGAATGAAGGCCGGCACATCCAGGTCATCCTCTTGAATTTCCCTGGAAACACTGGGAGCTTGTGCTTCTACGGGCAGTTTCTCTTTGCGTGCCTCGTAGGTTTTCACGCTTTGCTGGGCCGTCCGCACGGCGGGAGAGATGGTGGAAAGGGGCTTGACGCCGATCTTTTCCGATTTAATGCCGGTGGCAATCACCGTGACCTTGACGGCGTCTCCCATGGACTCATCGTGCACCGCGCCGAAAATGATGTTGGCATTGTCGGCCGCAGCCTTCTGGACGATGGTGGAAGCCTCGTGCACCTCATGCAGCGTGAGCTTGTTAGAGCCGGTGATGTTTAGCAGAATTCCGTGTGCGCCGTTAATGCTGGCGTCTTCGAGAAGTGGGCTGGCCATGGCGCGGTTGGTGGCCTCCACGGCGCGGTTTTCACCGCTGGCCACCGCCGTCCCCATCACCGCATAACCCATTCCCTCCATGATGGTCTTGATGTCCGCAAAGTCCCGGTTGATGATGCCGGTGATGGTGATGATGTCGGAGATTCCCTGCACCCCCTGCCGCAGAATGTCGTCGGCAATGCGAAACGCCTCAAAGAAGCTCGTATCCTTGTCCACAAACTGCATCAGTTTCTCATTGGGGATGCAGATGACGGTGTCGACCCCCTGGCTTAACTCCGCCAATCCCTGCTCCGCCTGCATCATGCGGCGCTTGCCTTCGAAGGCAAAGGGTTTAGTGACCACGGCCACCGTGAGCGCCCCCAGTTCCCGCGCCAGGCTCGCCACGATGGGAGCGCCTCCCGTTCCCGTTCCTCCGCCCAGGCCAGTGGTGACGAACACCATGTCCGCGCCTTCCAGGGCTTCAATGATTTTTTCCGTGTCCTCCAGCGCCGCGCGGCGCCCGATTTCCGGATTCCCACCCGACCCTAATCCCTTGGTCAGCTTGGTGCCCAGTTGGATCTTCAAGGGGGCCTTGGAAACCTGAAGCGCCTGGGCATCCGTATTGGCAACCAGAAAGTCCACGCCCTTCACGTCGGCGGCGATCATGCGGTTGACCGCGTTTCCACCACCGCCGCCCACGCCGATGACCTTGATTTTAGCCCCGGCGCGAAGGTCGTCGGAGAAATCCACCCGGAGGTCGCCCAAGACGGAATTATTCCCCATGATCGCTCCTTAAAAAATTGATTCATTGGATCATTTGGCCATCGACGAAAATCACAAAATGACCAAATGGCAAAATGACTCAATCCCTCATTTGCTCACTTTACTCCACAGCTTGCCCAGGAATCCCGAAGATTCCTTGGCGTCGCGCAACAAGCGCTGCCGATATCCGTAGACGGTCAGGCCGACGACCGTCGAGAAAGCCGGATCGGAAAGTGTGGTTCCCATCGCCTCAAGGCCCGCGGGGATGGCGATACGGACCGGCATTGCGAATGACTCTTCGGCAAGGGGCAGCAAACCTCCTAATTTTGCGCCTCCGCCGGTCAGAACCACTCCACTTCCCAACTGATTCTCGCATCCCGAGCGGCCGATTTCCGCGCGAATCAGTTCCAGCAATTCCGCGCCGCGCGGCTCGATAATCTCGGTAAGCATGGCGTAGCTCACCACGCGCGACGGCCGGTCGCCCACGCTGGGGACATCCAGAAGAGTGTCGGCGGGCTTAGAAAGGTCGCGCTCGCCCCAGGCCTTCTTCATCTTTTCAGCCTCGGGAATGGGAGTGCGCAGTCCCACAGCAATATCGTTGGTGAAATGCTCGCCGCCCACCGGAATCACCGCCGTATGACGGACCACACCGGCGTGATAAACCACCATATCCGTCGTGCCGCCGCCGATATCCGCCAGCGCCACGCCCAGCTCGCGCTCATCGGCGGTCAAGCAGGCCGCGCCGGAAGCGAGCGGTTCAAAAACCGTGCTCTGCACCTCCACCCCGGCGTGGTTGACCGCCGTCACGACATTTTGCGAGGCGGAAATCGACGCCGTCACCAGGTGCACGTTGACGCCCAGGCGCGCGCCCACCATGCCCACGGGATCGCGAATGCCATCCTGGGCGTCGAGCAGGAATTTTTGAGGAAGCACTTCCAGGAACTGGCGGTCCTGCGGAAGGGTAATTCCCTGGGCGGTCTGAATCACCCGCTGCCAGTCCTCGCGTTCCACTTCGCGAGTGGCGCCGGCGGATTTCCCCAGATTGATGGCGCCGCGGGAGTTCACGCCTTTGACGTGCGAGCCCGCTACGCCCACGTAGGCAGAATCGATGGAAACCCCCGCCGCAGCTTCCGCAGACTCCACCGCCTTCTTCACCGCCAGCGCCGTCAGGTC
>JASIKV010000198.1 GCA_030049455.1 Terriglobia bacterium | reverse complement strand
AGATTCGCGCAGATTCTTCACGACATGAGCCAGAACGTCGAGGCCCACAATGTCGAGCGTGCGGAACGTGGCGGACTTGGGCATGCCCAGCGCGGGGCCGGTGAGCGCGTCGATTTCTTCGATGGTGTAACCGTCCTCCTGCATGATGCGCAGCGCGCAGAGTGTGCCGAACGTGCCGATGCGGTTGGCGATGAAATTCGGCGTGTCCTTGGCGACCACAATTCCCTTGCCGAGGACCAAGTCGCCAAAGCGCGAGATCGTCTCGGTCACTTCGGTGAGAGTTTCGGAAGTTGGAACGATTTCGAGAAGGTGCAGATAACGAGGCGGGTTAAAGAAGTGTGTGCCGAGAAAATGCCGGCGGAATTCTTCACTGAAGCCCGCGCAAATCGAAGCGATGGAAATTCCGGAGGTGTTGGAGCTGACGATCGCCTCCGCAGCGCGCGCCGCCGCGACTTTTTCCATCAGGGCGCGCTTGACGGCAAGGTCCTCCGTGACGGCTTCGATGATCCAATCGCAATCCTTGAGTGCGGTGAGGTCGTCCTCAAAGTTTCCGAGTGTAATCAGCCGCGCGGATTCGGGCGTGAAAAATGCAGCCGGGCGCGACTTCAGCGCTGCGTCCAGGCCCGCGCGCGCAACTCGGTTGCGCACTGGCGGCGAAGCAAGCGTCAATCCCTTCGCCTGCTCCTCACGCGCCAGCTCTTTTGGAACGATGTCGAGCAACCGGCAGGGCAACCCGGCGTTGGCAAGGTGAGCCGCGATGCGCGCGCCCATCGTCCCAGCCCCCAAAACCGCCGCTTTGCGGATATCGCGCATCCATCGCCCCCAAAGGCTTTGATGCCTGAGATGGCGTCATTATCAGGGATGCTACCCGAGCGGTCAAGATTCGCTTTTACGGAGGAATTCGTGAAGGGCTGAAGATTGCGGCGTGAGCCACCTTTTGCTAGAATGACGTCTGTAATACTTTGTCACAATGATTGTCTTAGACGCCTCGACGCTGATATTGATCGCCAAGATTGAGCTTCTCGACTCGTTTCTGGCCGGGTTGGGTCCTGGGGTGGTCATTCCGGCGGAAGTCGCCTGGGAATGTTATGGCGTCAAGAAAACAGCGGACGCCTTAATGATTCAACGGGCTGTCGAGAAGCAGCAGATTCGGGTCATCGCGGTAAAGAATCGCAAACTGGTCGACAAGCTGCAAGCGGACTTTGGTTTGGGCGAAGGGGAAGCGGAAGCGCTGGCGCTTTCCGTAAAGGCAAAGGCGCGATTGTTGGGGATCGACGACAAGAACGGCATAGGCGCGGCGAAACTGCTGGGCATTCCCTTCACGACGGCAATGGGCATCCTGATTCGGGCCCGCCAAAAAGGGTTGATCGATCGTGCCGAAGCGCTGAGAAAACTTGCCGCGTTGACGCGGCACGGGCGCTATCATCAGACCATTGTTCAGGATGCCCGGCGTCGAATTGAGGAGCCATCATGACCAAGACCATGAGTATTCGTATGGATTCGTCGAACTATAAATTTCTCGCCGACATCAGTAAGAAGGAACGGAGCGACCTCTCGAAGGCGGTTCGCGATCTGGTGACCCGGGGGCGGTTGATGTTGGCGGTTGAGCGGTACAAGCAGGGAGAAGTCTCTCTCGGCAGGGCCGCTCAAATGGCAGGGCTCTCCGTGGGCCAAATGATGAACTTGTTAGCGGACTTCGGTGTGGAGAGCCGCATTGAAAAGGATGACTATCTGCAAGGGCTGAAAAACCTCGCCAACCTGTGGTAGCAGGCACCCAGCGGAAAATACAGCTCAGACAAAGTCATCGCCCCGGGCGGGAAATCCCCAGCTTGGACATGCGCGATTGGAGAGTGGTCCGTTTCATTCCCAGGCGCGCGGCGGCGCCGTTAACTCCGGCAATGACCCAATGGGTTTCCTGCAGGGCGCGCAGGATGTGCTGGCGCTCTGCGGCCTCCAGCGTCACCACGGACGTGGGCGAAGCATCGCCCGCCGGATGATTCTCCGGCAGCGGGACGTGGAGCGTCGGACCGCGGGAAAGAATGACGGCACGCTCAATAAGATTCTCAAGCTCGCGCACGTTCCCCGGCCAGGGGTAGCGCGTGAGGGCTTCCATTTCTTCGCTGGGGATGGACTCAACGCGGCGGTCCATTCGGCGCGCGTGCTTCTGCGCAAAATAGCGTACCAGCAGGGGAACATCCTCCGTGCGGTCGCGCAGCGGCGGGACGACAATGGGGAAAACGTTCAGGCGGTAAAAGAGGTCGCTGCGAAAAAGGCGGTCCTCCACCATCTGCGTCAGGTCGCGGTTGGTGGCGGCGACCACGCGAACGTCCACGCGCTGGGTTCGAGTGCTGCCCAGGCGTTCGAATTCCTTTTCCTGCAGAACCCGCAGCAGCTTGGGCTGCAGCTCCAGCGGAATGTCGCCCACCTCGTCAAGAAAAAGCGTGCCACCATGAGCCAGCTCAAAGCGCCCGACTTTTTGCGCGATGGCTCCGGTAAATGCGCCCTTCTCGTGTCCGAAGAGCTCGCTTTCCAATAGCCCTGTGGGAATGGCGGCGCAATTGACCTTTACGAAGGTGCGATTGTGGCGGGGGCTGAGGTCATGAATGGCGCGCGCGATGACTTCCTTGCCCGTGCCGGTTTCGCCGAGAATCAGCACGCTGGAATCCGTGGGCGCCACGGTTTCCACCTGGCTCAGGACGCGCTTGAGCGCGGGGCTTTCGCCGACGACTTCCTCGAAGGTGTATTCGGTGCGGATTTCCTCCTCGAGGTAAAGCTTCTCATCGGCCAGTTGGTTTTTCAGTTCGGCGATTTCACGATAGGCGAGCGCATTCTCAATCGAGATGGCCACCTGATTGGCCACCCGCATCAGCAGGTCGGCATCCTCCTGGGTGAAGGCCCCGGGCCGAAGGCTGGAAAGTCCCAGCGTGCCGACGGTGCGATTGGCGGTGATGAGCGGGACGATGCACGCGGAGCGCAGGCCCTCGGCAATGACCAGTTGACTTACTGCCGCCTTGTAGCGGTCCAGGTCTGCGCCGGTAATAATCAGAGGCTGGCGCGTGACGATGACCTGCCCGGAGGGCGTGCCTTCAATGGGGAACGTCATCTCTTCCTGAAGCAAGCCCTTGCCCTGGGGAAATTCCAGCGCGTGCAGTCGAAGCTGCTGCGCGGCGGGCTCATAGAGCGCCAGGCTGGCGTAGTCGTGGTTCATCACCCGGCGCAGACATGCGGAAATGGCCCGCAACAACTGATGCAGGTCCAGCGTGGAAACCAGCGCGTTATTGACTTCCAGCAGCAGGCGCAGCCGATCGCGTTCGCGCGCCAGTTCCTGCTGGTAGATTTGGGCGCTTTGGGAGTTCAGCGCATTGTCCACCGCCACGGCCACCTGCGCCGCCACTTGCCGGAGGAATTCAAGGTCCGCTGCGTCGTAAGCGCTGGCTTCAACCGAACCGAGTCCCATTGCGCCCACGCGCCGGTGGGCAGTGGTGAGAGGAAGCACGCAGAGGGACTTCACTCCATCCTGCCTCAATAAGTCGCCCGCAATCGGGAAGCGGGTGTCTGCCTCCAGGTTTGAGATCACCAGCGGCCGCTGATTCTCCCAAACCAACTGGCGGACGCTGTCCTGCATGGGGATTTCCAGGCCGGGCTGAAAGCGCGTGGGGAAAGAACTCTCTAGGACATGGACCTTTACGATGCCGCGCGCGGGGTCGGGCAGGGTGAGGCAAATGAAATCAAACGTCACCAGGCGATGCAGCAGGGCAGCGAGGGATCGAAACAGCTCGGGAAGATCGCGGTGCGAGGCGATGGACTCCGATACCTGAAGCAAGGCGCGGTAACGCTCGACCGCCGCAGGTGTTGCAGATTCTGAATGACCGGGGCTGGCCATGGAATGAGCTTAGCACCCCCGCGCAACGAGGCTCAAGGCGGGCCTCCGCCAGTGGGGGATTTTGCTCAACTGCTCCGTGAAAAGACGGGCGGCAGCGAAATCAAATCCGCAAGTCAAGGGGAAGGTCCCGCGAGTTCTCCATCCAGGGCCGTGCTGAGTCATTCTACGAGCCAACTTTGGCCCAAATATCAGTCAAAATGTCAGACAAATTTCTGGAAAAGCGGCGCAAAAACAATATTCCCCGCAATTTTTCAGGAAATGACAAAGGGACAAATTGTTTAT
>JASIKV010000197.1 GCA_030049455.1 Terriglobia bacterium | reverse complement strand
GAAATCGACTATTGGGATATAGGTGGAGGGTCAAATGCCTATGAATCCTGATGGGCTCGAAAAATTCCTCTTCCACTGGGTGATGCCAATCGCAGAAATTGCTACTTTTGCCATTTGGTTTTTCGTACGGACATTGCGAGAAATCATTGACATTATTCGTTGCAAGTAACCTGGTATGGATCTAATCGAATCGATTGCTCTTGTGGCTGCGGGAGTGGGCAGTGGGGTTGGCGCAAGCTCCCAACTTCCGGAGTTCGCGCAATCCGGGCTATCCGCTCGAAAGTTTGGCCATTTGCGCGCCGAGGATCTGAACTTTTTCCGCCAGGGCATCAAGCCGCGCCAGCCGCGCGGTTGTTTTCTTGAACTCGCTCATGGGGCGGCAGGGGGTTCCCCAAACCACGGAGCCGCTGCGCACGATTTTCCCCGGCAAAACACCGGCCTGTCCGCCGACGATGACGCGGTCCTGAATGTGCGCGCGCTCGCCCACGCCCACCTGGCCGGCCATCACCACGTAATCGCCCACCTCCGCGCCGCCGGAAATTCCCGTCTGCGAAACGATGATGCAATGGCGGCCGATCCTGACGTTGTGAGCTATTTGCACAAGGTTGTCGATTTTCGTTCCCTCGCCGATGACCGTTGTGCCCAGTGAGCCGCGGTCGAGTGTGGTATTGCTGCCGATTTCCACGTCGTCTTCAATGATAATCTTACCGAGCTGCGGAAATTTTACGTGCCGTCCCTCGGCAAAAACGTATCCGAAACCGTCGGACCCGACCACGACTCCCGAGTGCAGGGTGACGCGGTCGCCAATCTGCGCGCCGGAATAGACCGTGACGTTGGGATGTAGAGTGCAGTTGGCGCCAATCTGCACACCCTGGCCAACGTACACTCCCGGGGAAATCCTTGTTCCTGCGCCGATGCTTGCTCCGCTCTCAATCACGGCATTGGCGCCCACCGAGCAGTCCGAGGCAAGCTCCGCGTCTGGAGCTACCACGGCACTCGGATGAATTCCGGGCGGATGCGCGGCAGGCGGGTTCAAAGCTGCCGCGATGCGAATGAGCGCGAGCTTGGGGTTGGGCACCGCCACAGTCGTTTTTCCCGGCAGGATTGCGCCCTCCGGCACCAGCAGGCATCCGGCGCGCGAGTCGTTAGCCTGGTCGAGCGATTTCGCGCTTTCCACGAATGCCACGTCGGCCGGCCCGGCGGTCTCTAATGCCGCCACACCGTGAATTTCACGGTCAAGGTCACCGGCTGCAGAGACTCTCAATAATGATGCGATTTCGGAGACTTTCATGATTGGCCTCTCTCGGAAAAAACGGAAACTCGGAGTTAGAAACTGGAAACTTGAGCGCGTGCCGATTCCACGCTGGTGAGGCGGACAATCAGCAACCCGCTTTCACCATACTACCGAAACTCGCGGGTCACAGCGATTGTCGAGTTTCCAGTTTCGAATTTCGAGTTTCGGTCAGAAGGGGTACAGGGGTGGTTCACCGGGCGGCCGGGTTTTCCATCGCCGGTGGACCCAAAGCCACTGGTCGGGGTAGCGGCGCACATAATCCTCAATCCGGCGGGTGAAGTTCGCCGTATTGGCCAGAATTTCTTCCTCGGGGTCATCGCGTTTGATCCACTCCACGGGGTCGAAGCGCAGGCGGTACTTCTTCAGCTTTTTGTCCCAGATCACCAGCCCGAGAATGACGGCGGCGCCGGTTTTTCGCGCCACGCGAGCGGGCCCCGTGGTGGTACACGCCGGCCGCCCGAAGAAATCGACGAACGCGCCTTCAAAGGGGAGCATGTTCTGGTCGGAAAGCACTCCCACCGCGTGGCCTTGCGCGAAGGCGCGCAGAACCCCGCGCGCGAATTCACCTTTCTCGATGGCCTTGCCGCCGCTCAGGCAGCGGTAGCGATTGATGAATTCATCGAGAAGGGGATTGTCCATCTGGCGCACCACGAAATGGCAGGGGTATCCGTACACACCGTGAGCGAAGGACCCCAATTCCCAGTTGCCGAAGTGTGCGGTAAGGAAGAAGACGCCGTGGCCCTGGCTTTGGGCTTGCGCATAATTCTCAAATCCGTCGTAAATAATCAGGCTCTCAATGTTGCTGCGATTCCAGCGGGGGAAGTGAGCGAAGTCGGCCAGCATGCGGCCGAAATTCTGAAAGAGGCCGAAGATGACGCGCCGGCGCCGGCGCTCCGTCCAGTCCGGAAAGGCCAGGCGGAGATTGAAAAGTCCCACTCTTCGCAGGCGCGGCCAAAGCCAGTAGCTGAGACCCGCCAGCAGGGAGCAGACCAGGCGCGCGAGTTTATGGGGCATCCAGCCGAGTATCTTCAACGCTCCTGCCGCGGCCCAGTATTGCAGGCGTTGACGGGAGGATAGATGCGGGTGCGGCGCAGCTTGCTCTGCCGGCGCGGATAGAGAGCGGTCTTCAGCCACGGCGGGCTTCATTCGTTGCTCGGATGTTTCGAAGATTTCCTGAACTCCCCTTCAACAGATTTGCCAGCCGAGTTCGCGATTGCGCGCCGCGATCAATCGGCGCGGAGAGAAAGCGATTGGAGGAAAAAATTGAGGATCTGGTTTTCGTATTCCTTTTTCTCGGACTCGGACGTCAATCCGCCCCCACTGTGATCCATCAACCGCAACTGTTTGGGCTGCGGGGCCTGGTTGAAAAGACTCTCGGTCATTGCCGAGAGCGCGGCATCGTCGCGCCCGGAAATGAAAAGCTTGGGCATGTCGGCCAGCTTCGACAGGTTGCCGGGCATATCGTAATTGCCGCTCCCCATCGAGGCCAGGTGAAACTCCGTATCGGTCAGCACATGGAACAAACCGCTGGAGCCTCCCAGCAGGCTTTCAATTTTCGAATCAAACATCAGCTCAGGGGTCGAATAGGCGGTGTCCACCACCAGGGCCTTAACTTTGGGACTCTGCTCGGCGGCCACGAGGGCGGCATATCCCCCCACCGACGTACCGAACAATCCGACCCGATTGGGGTTAACGTCGGGTTGCTTGGTTACCGTGTCGATCGCGAACATCAGATCGGATGCCTGCCGCGGACCGAGGTTCGAGCGATTCTCCTTGGTCTTGGGTCCCTGGAAATTGAAAATATAAACGTTGTAATGGTTATCGCGCAGGATGCTGCCGAGCGAGAGGAGATCGGAGCGATTGGAATCATACCCGTGACACAGGATGATGACCGGCGCGCCGCGCAATCCGAGCAGCAGCCAGCCGTCGTGCTCGCCTCCCGCCGCGTCGGTGAAGCTCAGCGAAATGTAGCTGCTCAAGAGATAGGTCTGCGGTGTGACGGATTCCACCGTGTTGGTTTGGGAAGTCACGTAATAGGTCAATCCCGCACCCACCCCCGCCAGCGCCAGGAAGATGGCGACCACAAGGATGGCTACCCACAGGCCAATGCGGAGGACAAGTTGCCCTGAGATTCTGGAGGGGCCCGCAACCGCTAAACCTCGTCGACGCGCCATGCTTCTGATTCGTCTCTGTTCGCGAACACCCCATCCAGGGCGTTCAAGTTATTACAAACTCAAAATGCTATCACAATCGGTTTTTACCTCGACAAGAACTTTTAAATGTAATGGAAATTTCACGCTTGCGCGCGCAGCTTGGTGCAGGCCTGTTTCGGCCTACCGTCTTCAGCCTAGAGGAGTTAGCTGCTCTTATAGGGCTCATAAAATCAATCGATTGGACGGTATTGTGGGTGTCGCGCTAAAGTTGAAGTTGCGATGAAGCATCCACGAAAAGATATGAACCGGCCCACAGCATTCGTTTTCCCTTGCCGCGGCGCGAGCAGGTGGAATTTTTCCACCTGTCATTCCCATTCGAACATGGGTTCAAACAGATAATCGCTCCGTCATCAAATTTTCATCGAATCTGAACATCGGACGTAGCCAGGATGGCACAGACTACGAGAGTGGGAGGTCATTTATGCAAGCTTCGATTCCATTGGTGAAGCAGTATCTTTTGGCAAGCGATTTTGACCAGACCTTGAGCTTCCATGACTCCGGCCTGGTGCTGAGCGAACTGGCGGGGATTCCCGCCAGGATCTTTGAAGCCAAGGTGGCGATGCTGGCTACGCAGAATCTTGTCCAGCAAGGTGGGGAACTCTGCTATTTGTTGCTCCACGACTCCGATTACCGCGCCAACGTGCGCAAAGAGCATCTGGCCCAGGCGGGCAAAAGCCTTCGGCTGAAGAAAAACATCCGCCAGCTTTCGGAATTGCTTGCACACGCCGTTCCCGGATATCGATTCGATTTCCACGTGGTTTCCGCCGCGCCGCAGGAAGTGATTGAGGCGGCGCTTCAAGACATCATTCCTGCCGATCACATCCACGGCGCGCAGTTCCAGTACAACGGCGCGGGACAGGTGGAATCCATTATTCGCGTGAACGCGGGATACGGCAAAGTGGCCGTGCTGGACGATTTACAGAAGAAACTTCAGGTGGCTCCCGAACGGATTCTGTACGTGGGCGACGGCGGCTCCGATATTCACGTCATGCTGCACGTGAACCGGCGCGAGGGGTTCACCATCGCGGTTTCGCAGTCGCGGCACATTGCTCCCATCGCCAAGCGAACCGTGCTCAGCGACGACGCCCTGAGCATCATGGTTCCCATTCTTGAAGAAATTGCCGGCTGGGACACCGCGCGCATCCGCACGTTCTTTGAAGCGCAGGGGCTGTTCATTCAGGAATGGGACCGGGTGCGGGCCGACTGGCTGACCATTATCCCACAGCCCGTGCCGGCGCTTGCCCAAACGGAAAGGTGAGCCACGCGGTACTCACTTTCCCGTGGGCGGCACGCGATCCTTTTCCGATTTGATTCGAATCAGGCTGTAGGGGCGTTGTTTCAGGGTGTCGGTCAGTTCCTTCAGGTTTTCGCTGGAAACCCGGATGTTTTCCAGAGTCTCATCCAGGTTCTCGCGATTGGACCCCAGCGTATCGTCCAGGTTGTTGATCATCTTCTGCGCGTCGGCAAGTGACGCCTGCAGGCGCACCAGCGTGTCGTGAAGTTGCTGGCGGTTTTCCTCAATGACTTCGTCCAGGTGGCCGGTCAGTTTGTCGGCGCGGCCGATCGTGCCGTTCACATTGTCGATCGTGGGAGCCACTTTGCCGCTCGCCGCTTCCAGATTGGTGATGGTCTTTTCCAGGTGCGGCCGCGACTCCTTCAGCATGTCGTCGGAATTGGCCAGGACCGAACTGAAGTGGTCCTTGTTCTCCGGGCTGACGACGCCGTTCAAATTGTGAATCAGCAAATTGGCGTTGTCGGAAAGTGAAAGGACGCGGTCGTCCAGGTCGTTGACCAGCTTGGTGGCGTTCACCGTGATATTGTTCACATTGTTGAAGACATCGGAAATCTGCACAATCTCGACGGAGGGAATCTCGCTTCCGGCGGGCAGCAGGGCGGCGTCGCGCGTGCCCGCCGAAATTTCCAGATAGTTTTCTCCCAGGAAGCCAAGCGAGGAAATCCGCGCCTTCGAATTGGTCCGAATGGGAATGTTGTGGTCAACCTCCACGGTCATCCGCACGCGCGTGTTGTCTCCGGGGTCCAGCGCGGCGGTCTTGACGACTCCCACCTTCAGACCGCCAAAGCGCACCACGCTGCCGGGCTCCAGCCCGCCGGCGAATTTGAAGTAGGTGGTGTACTGCGCCTTCTGTTTACGGAAGACGTTGACCCCGCCCACGAAGATCAGCGCCCCCAGAAACAGCGCGGCGCTGATGGCCACCACCACTCCAACCTTGATTTCCTCATTGGACTGCGCCATGGCGTTCACCTCTCAAACCTCAAAACTCAAATTTCGAATTTCACTCTAATCTTCAGTAAGCGACCGCAGGTACTCCTGCGCGTCCACCTGGTCTCCCTCGGGAATCCGATTCAGGAATTGCAGCACGCGGGGTTGCTGGGAATTGCGAATCTCTTCCGGCGTTCCCGTGGCAATCACCTCGCCGCGATCCATCACCGTGATGCGGTCGGCAATCATGAAAGCGCTGGCCATCTCGTGCGTTACCACTACAATGGTCATGCGAAAGGCCAGTTTCAATTTCAGGATCAGGGAATCGATTCCCGCCGCGGTGATGGGGTCGAGCCCGGCCGAAGGCTCATCGAACAGCAGAATCTCCGGGTCCATGGCCAGCGCGCGCGCCAGGCCCGCGCGTTTCTTCATGCCGCCGCTCAACTGCGAGGGCATATAGTTTTCGAATCCGTTCAGCCCCACCAGGTCCAGCTTGATGCGCGTCATGATGCGGATGGTGGAATCCTCAAGCTGCGTCAGCTCGCGCAGCGGCAGGGCAACATTTTCCTCAATGGTCATGGAGTTGAACAGTGCGGCGCTTTGAAACAACATTCCGATCTTGCGGCGGACCTGGTTGAAGCGGTCTTCCGACATGGGGCAGATGTCCTGTCCCTTGATGAAAATTTTCCCCGAAGTTGGCATTTCCAGGCGCATGATGTGGCGCAGCAGCGTGCTCTTGCCCGTTCCGCTGCCGCCCAGAATCACCATGGTTTCGCCTGCCGGGAAGTCCAGGTTGACATGGTTCAGAATCCGCCGGTCGCCGTAGTGCGTGACCAGGTCGGAGACGCGGATCATCGGTCCTTCGTAATCGTTCGCCATGATCAGTTCGTAAAGTAAAAGATGGCCGTAAAAATCACGTCCGCCAGGATAATCAGAAAAATTGAAATCACCACGGACGATGTGGTGGCCTTGCCCACGCCCTCAGCGCCGCCCCGCACGGAAAACCCCTCGTAGCAACCGATCTTGGTGATGATGAGCCCGAACACCAGGCTCTTGATTAACCCCGTGGTGATGTCGCGCATCACCAAGGCATCCTGCGTGGCCGAAAGGCACATGGCAAAAGTCTTGTCGAGCTGCGCCATCTCAAAAAGCGCGCCGCCCAAAATGCCCGCGAGGTCGGAAATCAACGTCAGGCAGGGCATCATGACCAGCATGGCGAGATACTTCGGCACCACCAGGTATCGCACGCTGTCGAGGCCCATGGCTTCCAACGCGTCGATTTCCTCAGAGACCTTCATGGTGCCGAGTTCGGCGGCAAAGGCCGAGCCGGAGCGCCCGGCGATGACAATGGCGGTGATCAGCGGCCCGAGCTCGCGGGTCATGGAAACACCCACCAGCGCCGTCACAAAATACGTTGCGCCAAATTTGGCGAGCTGGTACGCGCCCTGCAAACCCAGCACGATGCCAATGAAAAGGGAAATCAGCGAAACGATGGGAATGGAGTCAACGCCCGCCGCCACCATCTGATGGATGGCGTTCCCCCACTTCACGTAGCGGCCCTTGAAGGGAGCGACGAAGGCCCAGTAGGCGGCCTTGGCGCTCAGGTCGTAGATTCCGCCGAGGTAGCGGAAAAAGCCCAGCGTGTTGCGTCCAAGAAATGCCAGTACGGCAGTCATGGGTAGAATAGTGGGCAGTGAATGGTGGACAGTGAACAGAGCCGTGCATGCCAGGGAAGGGCGGGGCTTCAGCCCCGCCGGTCCACGGGGCGCTTCAGGACGGGCCTTCAGGCCCTGAAGCCGGAATCCTTCAGGGGCTAAAGCCCCCTCTGTTTTGCCCGCGTCGCGCGGCGGGGCTTAAGCCCCGCCCTTCCAGCAGCTCCAGGTGTGAGCGTTGAAGATTCCATGCAAGTACTCACCACTGTTCAGGACCCACTGCCTCTACACTCCATCAAACGGTTTTACTGAGCCGATTTTTTCCAGAGCTTCCGCTTCGTTGTCGAAGATGGTGAACACTTTGTGCAGCCGCGCCAGCTCCAGCACGGAGCGGGCGTTCTGCCGCAATCCAAACAGACCGAAGTGGGTTTTGGTTTGTCGCGAATGCTGCAAGCCTTCCACCAGCGTGGCAATTCCCGAGCTGTCAATATAGGCCACGCCCGACATGTTCACGAGCACTCCAGGGCCGCTGGCCTTGATCTCGGCCATCAGCGCCTCACGCAGGCGCGGAGAGGAAGACAGGTCTACATCGCCGGAGCAATCGATAATAGCGACCTTATCGAGCTTTCGCACTTGAACCGTCATTGGCGCAGGCACCCTTTCCCGATAGAAACTTGACCAGCTTCAGGCGATTTCCCTTTTTGTAATCCTGCTCGTACGAGCATTCGTCCATGAAACTATATATGAAGAAGGTTCCCAGGCCCCCCGGCCTCAAATCGTCAAGGGGGCGGGGGCGGATTTTGTCCTCGCAGACCTTGGGCCCCCAATCCTCCAGGATGAATTCCAAGCGATCCGGCTGCAGGTGGATTTCCAGCGCCATGTGCTCGTCATGGCATCCGTGGTACGTGTGCCGGATAATGTTCGCCGCGGCCTCATCCACAGCCAGGGCGATGTATTCCGAGTCGGATTGGGAAAAACCCGCTTCCTGAGCGCGGAATTTTACCACAGCGCGCAGAACATTCAGCAATCGCGGCTCGCTGCCGAGAACAATTCGGGTCATTTCAAAAATTTTTGGGGCGCTATAAAGCTTTTCCGCCGGTCAGCGCCGTTCCATCATCTCCGGGGGCTGAGGGTTTCGCAGCCTGTCGAATCGATTCAATATGGGCGATCCTTATTCGGTAAAGGTAGCATAGCAGACTTTGTGAGGGTGCGGCGCCTGTTGAATTGCCCTCACCGGCCGCGCGTCATGCCGTGTCCTGCGTCTTGTAATCGCATGCCTCCCGGCAATCGGAGCAATAGAACTGGCCGTCCTCGGTCAATCGCACGCCGTAATCGGACTGGCACAGCGCGCAATACTTGATGCAATTGCACATTTTTTCGGGTTGGTTGCAAACCCCGCACAGGAATTGTTTGCCGGCCATGGCCACCGCCTCGCATTTCGGTTTGAATCTCTCATCACCTTATTCTGCCGCCGCCTGCGGGCAAAATCAAACCGCAGGCCCCACATTGCTAGTGGAATCACGTTCTGCCTGAGGGTTATAATCTCCCCGGATACGTACCCGAAGAATGACCCCTCAGGAACTCGCCGCAATTCGTGGGCGGGTAATCGGGTCGGCAAGCGACGCCTTGACCCGCTCAATGTGCCCCAGGGAGGACAGGTGCGCGACATCAAAGAATCTGACTGGAGAATTCTGCGGCAGGTGCACAAGGCTGCCCTCGATCGTTTTTGTGACAAGGCTCTCCACGAGCTTGAACGCATCGCCTCCGACCGCTCGAAGAGCTCTCACCAAAAATACCTGGATGTCTGGACGAACCTGCATCAGCGCGACAAGGAGATCGCCAAGTTCTTTGATCCCCTTGAACGGTCTAACGCCTTTATGATGATTGCAACCCTCAAGCACCGGGGTTTTATAACCGAAGAAGAGCTTGCGCGCTTCGGCCCGGAGACGCGCGAAACGGTCGACGTGATTCTGGGAGTGGCCCGGCTGTAGGCGCTGTTTGGGACATTATGGCCGGATACAACTCAGCCTGCTTTGCCCGTCGATTGGTAGTGGGTCAGTTTGAATCTTGGAGGCGGCTTCGCACGGTCCGGAGTTGTAGCGCGGCTGTCCTCAGCCGCGTACCCGCCGCGGGTGGTCCCGCCGAGGCGGGACGCGCTACAAAATTCAAACTGCCCCACTCCTAGTCGATTGCCTGCCTTGACCCCCTCGCCGCGTCTATGTTACGTTGAAATTTCGCAGCGATTTCAACAGCACAACGCAAGCGATGGCCATAGCCGCAGGCTGGCGGGCATCGCTTTCGCCAGGCGCGCAGCGAGGAATCGCACCCGTAGCCCCATGACACGGAAAGCAGAGGAATCAGCTTGATCGCTCCCGCGGAACAGGCGCTGAAGCGCACGCCCCTGAACTCCACGCATCGCGCGTGCGGCGCCAAGATGGTGGATTTCTCGGGCTGGGACATGCCGGTAGAGTATTCCGGCATTACGCGTGAGCACATGGCCGTGCGCACGGCAGCCGGCTTGTTTGACGTAAGCCACATGGGGGAGATTGAGGTAGGCGGAACCAAAGCACTCGATCTGCTCCAGCACGTAACCTCCAACGACGTCTCGCGCTTGCAGGACAATCAGGCTCAATACAGCGCCCTGATGCTGGCCAGCGGCTGCGCCATTGACGATTGCGTAGTCCACCGCTTTGCCGCCGACCACTATTTCATTTGCGTCAACGCCGCAAATACGGACAAGGATTATGAGTGGATTGCCCAGTGCAACACCTGGGGCGTGGAGGTTCGCAACGTTTCCGCGTACTATGCGCAGATTGCTCTGCAAGGCCCAAAGGCGCTGGGAATCATCAGCCGTCTGACCGACCGAAATCCCGCAGACTTGAAGTATTACTGGTTCCGCCGCGCGCGCTGCGCCGGAGTCGAGGGCATTCTGGCGCGCACGGGTTACACGGGTGAAGATGGCTTTGAGTTTTACTTTCCTCCCGCCTCCTCCGCCGGACTGTGGAACACTCTGCTTGACGCCGGGCGCGCCGAGGGGTTGATTCCCTGCGGCCTGGGCGCGCGCAACACCTTGCGCCTGGAGGCCGGTTACGCCCTCTACGGCCATGAATTGGATGAACAGACCACGCTGCTGGAAGCGAATCTGGGCTGGATCGCGAAACTCGAGAAAGGCGAATTTCTGGGCCGCGACGTGCTCCTCCGTCAACGGGCCGAGGGCACGCCGAAGAAGCTGATAGGTTTTGAGATGATCGACCGCGCTCCGGCGCGCGACGGCTATGGCGTCTGCATTGACGGAAAACCCGTTGGAAAGGTAACCAGCGGGTCGCCTGCTCCGTTCTTAAAGAAGAACATCGGAATGGCATTCGTCCCGCCCGCTGCCGCCGTGGCGGGCCGGGAGATTCAGGTGGAGATTCGCGGACGGCTGGCGCCGGCGCGCATCGTCCCATTGCCATTCTACAAACGTCCGAAGTAGGATGTGGCGAGCATCACCCGGTTTCCCCGGCAAGACGCACATGCCGCCCATGCAGCAAGACCCGGCGGCGGCCGCGCTGCGCATTGCGAAATTCAAAAGGAGAAAGGTTCCCTATGTACCCTCCTGAACTCCTCTACACCAAAGAGCACGAGTGGATCCGCGTGGACGAATCGGTGGGAACCATCGGCATCACCGACTTTGCGCAGAAGGAACTGGGCGATGTCGTGTTCGTGGAACTTCCCAAGCCGGGCGATCACGTGACGGCCGGAGAATCCTTCGGCACGGTCGAGTCTGTCAAGGCGGTCTCGGAGATTTTTTCGCCCGTGAGCGGGGAAGTGACCTCGGTGAACGGCAAGCTTCAGAATAATCCGGAACTGGTGAACAGCGACGCGCACGGCGAGGCTTGGCTGATTCGCGTACAGCTTGCCGACCGCGCCGAGATCGACAAGCTGATGACCGCCGATGAGTATGAGGCGTTCATCCAGAAGGAAAAGGCCCATTGATGCGCTACTTGCCGAACTCCCACGCCGACCGGCAAGCCATGCTGCGCGCCACCGGCCACACCCGCACAGATGAGCTCTTCGAGCAAATTCCCGCGGAATTGCGCTTTAAGGGCAAGCTGAACCTGCCGGGGCCGCTTTCGGAACCGGAAATCCTGGATTTCTTCCAGCAGGCCGCCGCCCAGAGCGGGCGGGAATTCACTTCGCTGTTGGGCGCGGGCGCCTATTCGCACTATCGGCCGGTGGTAGTGGATTCCTTGCTCTCGCGCGGCGAATTCTTCACCGCCTACACACCCTACCAGGCGGAAATTGCCCAGGGAACTTTGCAGGCCATGTTCGAATTTCAAACCCTCATGGCACAGCTCACCGGGCAGGAGGTCAGCAACGCGTCGCTCTACGACGGCTCGACCGCCACCACGGAAGCCGCGCTGATGGCCATGCGCGTCACCGGGCGCCACCACCGGCTGGTCGTCGCGCGCACGCTGCACCCGGAATACCGCCGGATTATTCGAACCTACCTTCAGCACCAGGACGTGGAGCTGGTGGAGATTCCCTACGCCGCCTCGGGTCAAATCGATCTGGCGAAACTTGAATCCGCCGTGGACGCGCAGACCGCTGCGGTGATCATTCAGTCGCCCAACTTCTTCGGAACGTTCGAAAATGCCGCCCAGGTTGCCCGGATTGCGCAGCGCAACGGCGCGCTGCTGATTGTCGCAGTCACGGAGCCGCTTTCGCTCGCGGTGGCCAACCCTCCCGCCGGCGCGGACATCGTCTGCGGCGAGGCGCAGTCGTTCGGCGTGCCGATCACTTTCGGCGGGCCCTACGTGGGCTTCCTGACCACGCGCGAAAAATTCCTGCGCCAGATGCCCGGCCGCCTGGTGGGTCAGACGGTGGATACCGAGGGCCGGCGCGGGTTCGTGCTGACGCTCGC
>JASIKV010000196.1 GCA_030049455.1 Terriglobia bacterium | reverse complement strand
TTCGCCACGGTGCTCGTGGCCCGCCTGCGCGACCAGCTTACACGCTTTCTGGAAGCGAAGAAGCCCCTGCTGGGAATCTGCAATGGCTACCAGGTGCTGACGGAGGCGGGAATTCTGCCCGGCCGCACGCCCGGCCGGCGCGCCATGGTGCTGATTGAGAATCAATCGGCGCGATTTGAGGACCGCAAGATCCGCCTGATTGTCTCCGCGCAAAAGTGCGTGTGGACCGAAGGCCTGGACGGCCAGATTCTCCGCATGCCCACCGCGCACGGTGAAGGCCGCCCGCTGCTCTGCGCCGGGGAAACGCCGGACGAGACGCGTGCCGTCTTCTACTACGGCGACGATAACGGCCACCCTACCATGGATTATCCCGCCAACCCCAACGGCTCGCCCGGGGCCGTCGCCGGAATCTGCGACGGAACCGGCCTGGTCCTCGGCCTCATGCCCCACCCCGAACGCGCCGCCCTTCCCGCCCATTATTCGCAGGATGGGTTGAAGATATTCCAAAACCTGGTCAAGTGGTTGAAGCAATAAATGATCATGACGCCATGCCCCGCCGACGCTGCGTTGGCTGCGCCGGAGAGCAAATCTCACCGCGCCATGCCGGAGATTTGCAAATACCAGTTGAGCAGCCTGTCGCCATTCAACCCGGCGTATATAGCCGCGATTCCAAGAAACGTTCCGTAGGGCCAGGCATAACCGCGGAAGCGCTTGCTCAGCAGGGTCATGGCGACAGCCACGATTGAGCCTCCCAGTGAGCCGAGCAGGATGGTCACGAGCGTCAGGGGGACTCCCAGAAACGTTCCCACCATCAGCATCAGCATCACATCGCCGAAGCCCAGGTATTCCTTTTGCTTTCCTCCGGCGTGATAGAAAACTTCGCCCACGGCGTAAAAAAGCCCGCCGCCCACGAGCGCCCCGGCAACGGCTCCGGTGACGGAAGCGGCCGGCCCATCGAGGTAAATATCCCAATGGCGCAAAATCCAAGCCAGCGGCTGATCGTCCACGGGAATGAAAAAGCTGAGAATCAAACCAAGTCCGATCCCGAAGATCGTAACCGGGTGCGGTATTCGACGGTCGAAGAAATCGGTGAAGATCAGCACGATCAGCAGCATTCCGAACATCGCGAATTTGACGAATTCCGGCCCCAGGCCGTAGACGTAAAACGTCAGGCAGAGCGTGACGGCCGTCAGCGATTCAATGAAGGGATAAACCGGCGAAATCGGCGCGCGGCAATCCCGGCACTTCGCTCCCAAAATCAAATAGCTCAGCAGGGGAATGTTGTCGTGCCAGCGAATGGCGTGATTGCAGCGCGGACAATGGGAGCGGGGAAGCACAATCGATTCCCCGCGCGGCAGGCGCGCGATGCAAACGTTCAAAAAGCTCCCAAACACCAGGCCGAACAGAGCAATCACAATGTAGAAGATGACCAAGTGATGAAAAGCCTTTCCTCTGCTGCCGATCCCTTTCGGCAGCCTGCGGGTGTCCAGCGCGCCGTGGAACGGGCATCCTGCCCGTGCGGATGGGCTGGAAGCCCATGCCACTATTTTTGCGGCAAAAAGTTTTCCAGCGCTGTGACGCTTGCGGCCTTCATATCGCCGCCGAGAACGTAGGGAACCTTGGCCTCGTGGAAATCATTGCCAAAAAGATGAACGTCGTGTGTCGCGGCTCCGGCAATTTTCAAAAACATGTTCGCCCCGGCAGGCGCGACCAAATTGCTCACATTGGCGTTGGTCACGCGATTCAACGACACCGCCGGAATACTCTTCTCAGGCCAAGCGGAGTCTCCCCGAAAGCCGTTAAGCTCAAGGCCGTCCACGTCCTCCACTTGAAGCGCGCTTTCCCACCCTTCGTACGCGGGTTGCTCCCAATGTACTTCGATGTTCTGAAGTTTTAGATTCCGCGCGCGCTTGAAAACCATGGCAGAGGCCGCCAGATCGTAGGGCGCCTTCGGATCGTGCGCGATGAAAAACTTGATGTTGGCAAACGTCACGCCCTCCAGCCAGCTTTCCGGGTGGCCTTCGATGTGCGAAGCGCCCTGGCAGTGCACGATAATGTCGTGAAAGATGACGTCCTGAATGTGTCCGGGTCCGGGCTCGCCGGGCTTGGGCGGCTCGGCGTTCCACTCGCTCTCGCGATGGATTTCAATGTTGAAGGCATTGGCGTCGCCCGCCCAGAACCAATCAAAGCGGTGCAGGTCCATGGTGATGTTGGAAAATATCACGTCGCGAATCGTACCGCTTGTTGCGAGCTGAAGCGTGATGCCGCGATTGGTATTGAAAATCGCGCAATTGTTCACGAGCACGTGCTGCACCAGGCGCGTGTCCGCCTCGGTAAATTTGACGGCGGCGGAAGCGGAAGAAAAACGGCAATTGGTGATGGTGATGTTTTCAGTGGGGTAGTCGGGGCCCCACTCGGCAATGCCGCAGACGATGGCGATACAGTCGTCGCCGGTTTCAATGGTGCTGTTGGCCACGGTGATGTCGCGGCTGCTGACAATATCGATTCCGTCCGCCCACACGGCTTCCCTCAGACTGGTGTAAATGTAGACTCCATCCACCACCACGCGCCAGCAGTTGTAAAACGCGAAGCTCCAACTGGGCGAGTGGAGAAACGATAGGCCGGTAATCCGCACGTTTTTGCAGCCGCCCAGCCACACCAGATGCGGATAGTCCGCCTGCTTGCCGAAGCCGGTGGGAAAGCTGCGCGGCAGCGACAGGCCGAAGCGTTTCATTTCGAGCGCGTGCGCGTGCACGTCTCCGAACGAATCCGGCCCCCAGTAGTAAGTCTGCTGGCCGTCCACGGTGCCGCGGCCTTCGATGCTGATGTCCTCCAGATTTTCTCCAAACAGCAACGCGTCCTTGGATTTCACTTTCTGAACCGCAAAGTCATTGGGATTGTCCGACCCGAACAGGGTCGCGCCGGCTTCAATGTAAATGTTCACGTGACTGCGAAGAAAAATTGTTCCTGAGGTGTAGTCGCCCGGCGGGAAGTAGACGGTCCCGCCCTTGACTGCGGCGGCCTCGATGGCCTTCTGAATCGCCGGCCGCGCGTCGTCCGATTTGTTTCCCGTCGCGCCGAAGTCGCGCACGTTGAAGACGGACGTTTCGCGCCCAGGCTCCTGGCCGCGAGCCGTCGCGCCCCCACTGAGAACAATCAGCAAAATGATGGTGGCCGAGGTGAGCCGGCCGATCTTAAGTTGAATTTGCACTTGCCCCTCCGGCAATTCGGCGGTAAAGCGCCTCGGTGCGGCTGACCATTATATCAGCCGAAAATCCCTCTGCCCGCTCGCGGCCCCGGCGCCCGAATTCTAAAAGGCGCGTGCGGTCAGAGGCGGCCTGTAAAATCGCCTCGGCAAGGGCCTGCGGCGAACCCGG
>JASIKV010000195.1 GCA_030049455.1 Terriglobia bacterium | reverse complement strand
TGGGGACACCCGCGCTACAATGCCCGCGCGCAGCCGCAAATCTCATCCTGAGACGCCGGGCACTCAGGCCTGCAAAAATGGGGTATCCTTGCACGCCAGGGAGCGCCAGTGGCCTTCAGTTGGATCGATCTCGCCGTCGTTATCGCCTACGTCATCGCCATCACGGCGTTCGGGGCGCGGTTTCGAAAGGGTCAGCGAACTCTGCACGATTATTTTCTGGGCGGGCGGCGGCTGCCTTGGTGGGCCATTACGCTCTCGATCGTCTGCGCAGAGACCAGCATCCTGACGATCATCAGTACGCCCGGAATCGCCTATCGCGGGAACATGGGCTTTCTGCAATTGGTCTTTGGCTATCTGCTGGCGCGCGTGGTGGTAAGCTTTCTCCTCATCCCGCGTTATTTTGCCGGCGAGCTTTTTACCGCCTATCAACTCATCGAGCGCCGGTTCGGGCACGGCCTGCGGCTGTTCACCGCCGGAATGTTCCTGATTACCCGCGCGCTGGCCGAGGGCGTGCGGGTGTTCGCGATTTCCATTGTCATCGCCATTGTTTTCAGGACCGGCGTCGCGGCGTCGTTGCTCATCATCTTTGCACTCACGGTTCTTTACACGCTGGAAGGCGGGCTGGCCGCGGTCATCTGGACGGATGTCATCCAGCTCAGCATTTACATCACCGGATCCATCGTCGCTCTCTTCATCGCCCTGCACGCGATTCCCGGCGGCTGGGGTGAAGTGGCGCGCCTTGCCCAGGCGGCAGGCGGAAAATTCAGCGTGCTCAATTTTCATTTCGACTGGAGCCAGCCCTACCTTTTCTGGACGGGGTTGGTGGGCGGCATGTTCCTGAACACCGCCAGCCACGGCACGGACCAGATGATCGTGCAGCAACTGCTGGCCGCGCGCACCCGCCGCCAGAGCCAGGGAGCGCTGCTTGCCACCGGAATCGTGGTGCTGCTGCAATTCGCGCTGTTCCTGATTTTGGGCGTGGTGCTTTACGCCTTTTACCAACACTTCCCGCCGCCCGCTCCCTTCGACCGCCCGGATGCGGTCTATCCAACATTCGTCATCACGCGGCTTCCGGTGGGGCTTTGCGGGTTGCTGACCGCCGCGATTCTTGCTGCGGGAATGGCCAATCTGAGCGCGGCGCTGAATTCTTTGGCCTCGACGTCGGTGATGGATTTCTACAAACCCTTGGCGCGGCCGAACGCCGATGAGCGGCATTACCTGCGCGTCTCGCGCATGGCGACGTTGATTTGGGGCGCGGTCATCATCACCATTGCGCTCGCGGCGCAGCATCTTGGGCGCAGCGCGCTGGAATTGGCGCTCACCGTGGCCAGCGTTCCCTACGGCAGCATGCTGGGAATTTTCCTGCTGGGCGTCCTGACCCGGCGGGCCTCGAGCGGCGGCGCGCTGGTGGGGGCGCTCACCGCGCTCGCCACGCTGGGATACGTCATTCGCTCCACTTCCATTGCCTGGACGTGGTACGTGGCCATCGGAACCGTTGTAACATTCGTGGTGGGTATTGTTGCCAGCATGACCTTGCGCGAAAGTGGAACAGCCGTGGCTCATTCTGCATAACGGATTGCCATGCAAAACGAAGCCGACAATGGATTGGTGAAGGGGCTGGGTGCTTTCGGCGCCACCTCCGTGGTGGCCGGCACCATGATCGGGACCGCGATTTTCGTGGTTCCGGGCATCATGCTGCAACAGGTGGGGACGCCGGGAATGGTGCTGGCCGTGTGGGTGGCGGCCGGCGTGCTCAGCCTTTTCGGCGCGCTCAGTTACGCGGAGCTGGGTGCGGCGCTGCCGGAAGCCGGCGGCGAATTTGTCTACATGCATCGCGCGTACGGCCCGCTGTGGGGATTCCTTTACGGCTGGACGCAATTCATCATTGCCAAAACCGCTTCCATCGCCGCAATCGCCACGGGATTTGTCCTGTACCTCGCCTATTTTTTCCCCGGCCTGAAAAGTCCTCTGTGGGAATCATCCTTGGCAATCGGCGGGCGCACATTCGATGTTCGTCTGACCGGCCTTCAGGTTGGCGCCACGATCATGGTGCTGCTGCTCTCCGGGTTGAACATTCTGGGTGTGCGGCGCAGTGGAGCTATTCAGACGCTTTTTACCGCGTCGAAACTCCTGGTCCTCGCGACGCTGATTGTTTTGGGCCTCGCGTTCGGCCATGGGTCGTGGGAGGGCTTTCGCTCACTCCTTCCAACCGGCGGGCACGGCGGCCTGCTGGCGGCCTTCGGGGTGGCCACGGTTTCAGCGCTTTGGGCCTACGACGGCTGGAACAATCTGAGCATGGTGGCCGGCGAAGTCGAAAACCCCCAGCGCAACGTTCCGCTGGCGCTGATCGGCGGAGCGCTGCTGGTACTGGTGGTTTACGTCCTTGTCAATCTTTCCTACTTTTACGTGCTGCCGGGCGCGCAGATGGTGGGCACAAAGACCGTAGCTTCCGACGCCGCGCGGAGATTTCTGGGCAATGGGGGCGGAGCCTTCATCGCCGTGGGCGTACTGATTTCCACTTTTGCCACGCTCAACGGCTCAATCCTGTCGGGCTCGCGCGTTCCTTACGCCACGGCGCGCGCAAGGCTTTTCCCCTCGGCGCTCGCCGCCGTAAATCCCCGCTTCCACACGCCTGCAGTTTCACTCGTGTGTCAGGCCGTCATCGCATCGCTCTTCACGCTGACGGGCAGTTACGAATCGCTTTACACGAAGGCGATTTTTTCGGAATTCCTCTTTTACGCCCTCTGTGCTGCCGGAGTTTTTGTCCTGCGCCGGCGTGAGCCCGATCTGCCGCGCCCCTATCGCACCTGGGGATATCCGGTGGTGCCCGCCGTTTTCGTAAT
>JASIKV010000194.1 GCA_030049455.1 Terriglobia bacterium | reverse complement strand
GCAGAAATCCCAGAGCGTGGCCTCCTGCGCGATAATTTTCTTCGCCACCTCCGACGCGAAAATCTCCCGCAGCGGAGCCTGCGATTTGTGCAGGGTCACAAACGCGCAGGGCAGGTGGATGGAGCCGTCGGGCTTCATGGAAATCAGCTTCGAGGGGTGCCGGCACGGAAACTTCGGCCCGAAGCCGCCCATGCGGTAAAAGTTGTAGTAGTGAGTGTAGAAGCGCACGTTCTTGGGGTAGGACATGCGCAGCTCGCGCAGAAACATCTCAACCGTGTCCAGGTCCTTGCCGTGCAGCTCGGAGTCGGGAAGCATTTCGCCGTCGCGCATCACGTTGTGCACGGCTTCCGGGTGCATCACCAGCTTGTTCTGCTTGCAGAACTCGGCCAGCGCCGGCAGGTCATAGAGATTCTCGATGTTCACGGCCGCGTTGATCTGCGTGGTGTAGGGCTTGCGCTTGGCGAGGACGAATTCCAGGTTCTCCAGAATCTTCGGCAGTCCGTTGAGCCCGCGCCGCTTGGCGAACCGCTGCACGTTGAGGGAGTCGATGGAAACCTCCAGCATGTCGAGCCGCGCCACGCCGTCGGCGTATTTCTTGATCAGCAGGCCGTTGGTGGGCATGGAAGTCCACATGCCCTTGTCGGCAGCGTAGGCGATGTAGTCGCAGGTGCTGGGGTTCAGCAGCGGCTCGCCGCCCGAAAAGCTGAGCGCGAAGATGCCCATCTCGCAGAATTCGTCGATGCGCTTGAAGATGCGCTCGCGAGTGGCGCGCGACTGAAGGTCGTTGAACTTGCCCTCCTCGCCGAAGATGCAGTACTCGCAAAACATGTTGCACATCAAAGTGGTCTCAAACATCACCATGTAGGGCAGCTTGAACCCCGACCATAAGTGCTTCGCAGCCGACTTGGCGATGTGAGAAAACTTCATGGCAGTTTGGGCGATGGCAATTTACGCGCCCTTTTTAGGATAACACAGAGCAGGAAGCAGTGGGCAGGAAGCAGTAAGCAGAATGGTGGTTTAGTTTGGCGTAGAGGCGGCTTTACGCCGCCATCTGGCGAGATAAACTCGCCGCCACAAATTCTAAATGCACCACTACGGCGGGCAGTGGCAGTTTCAGGGGGCATACATCGAGGGCATGTATGCACCGCCCGCGCAAAGAGATCTGAAAGAAACCCCTCATCCGACCTCGTCCCTCGGCCACCTTCTCCCCAAGGGAGAAGGAAAACATTTCCCTTTCCCTCTCCGAGGGGAGAGGGTGGCGGCCATGCGCCGTCGGGTGAGGGGTCTTTCGATCCTGCGTCATGGCAACACCTCACCAGAGAAACTCCGCGGGCTTGAGCTTGGCCGGTGTAAGTACCCTTCACTCTTTGTACTTAAATACTGCCATCTCTCCAGCTATTAGGATGTGTATTTCAAATGGGGTCCTTTTTTCCTTTATCTGCTCAAAGGTGGCCACAATGACACGTGCCTCACCGGGCTTGATCATGCTGCTCTGATTCTCTTGCGCGAACGAATAGAGAAAATTGGCAAACTTGCTTTCCCTGGCCTGCGCTTTGTAAAACCGTCGCGCAGCAATCGCATTGCCAATCGCATTTCCGAGATTGGCCCCGGCTTGTGCAGAGTTGTCGGTAGTGGTCGTCGCTGTGCCCGTCACGTAGGTCTGGTTACCGTACGTGCTCGCGGTTGCGGAATAGGTTGTGGTCGTCTCTGGCGGTACTTGCGGCGGGGGAGTGGGAATGAATTGGCCTGGCAACTCCGAGGCTACATCCTGCGCCGCGGCAACTGTGCTTGTACGAAGCACAGTAAAGTTTGGTTTAATGAACGATACAAAGTCCCTCGGAATCGCAATTTCACCTTTCGATGTGTTCACGATCCCGACTTCCACGTAATACCGCTTCTTACCTCTATAAACAATGCATGATATCGAAGAACCCTCTCGCCTCAGGAAAGCGAAATTGTTTTCGTCTAGCCGGAAAGAGCCATATGCGCTTGGGTCAGCCAGCTTAATGACAGGCCGAGCGAACCGGTCTTCGGCAACTGTCGGGCTGGAAAACAATAGGACTATAGCCAGTACTCGAAGGGGTCGCGACATCATTTTTACCTCCGCCAAAATTGCCTGAAGGATTGAATGCTCAATACGTTTGATAATCAAAACAATATGCCGCTAAGATACGCATGTCAACCGCAAGCCGACAGAAACAAAGCGAGTAGCGCGGACCTGCTATTTAACGGTCAGGGGGCAGGAAGGGTGTCAGGTACCCTTACTTTTCATAATCGCGATTTAAGAATCCCGCCTTCCCCGGCTGCTGCGTTCCGCTTCCATGCCGCTCGCGAGGAAATCGTTGATGCGCGTCAGGGGGCGACGCTCATAGAGCGCCGCTACAGCCACGGTGAGAGCCTCTCTGAGCGTTAGTTCCTTGTGACCCACAACAGCCCACGGTCAAAAAAACATTGATCGTGGCTACCATTCTGTATATTTGGCGAATTACGCCGGGGGGGCGGTTCGCGAACCGCCCCTACCGTTTCCCCTTTTTCCCACCCGCGTTTGAAATGGCAGGCCCGCGGGATTCCTAATAGAAGGGGCCTCTGTTGGCTAACTTGCCCGCTCCAAAATGCCTGCGAATGCATTCAGCCGTTCCAGGACAGGCCGGGTGGTCTCGGGCTTGAATTGCCACATGTTAAGTCCCGTCCACCGAACCCAACCCTCAACCGCCTCGACCCGGCATTCCACGCCACGGGTGGCCGTCCGCGCAATGGTTCGGATGGCTTGGTTGTTTTCGGGCCGCACAACCCACGCCTTGAAGCGCTCGGGGTCCGGGCTGCTGAAGCCAAAGTCGGCGTCGAGCCCGGGATCACCGGTGAGCACCTTCGAATACTCCGCCCGATAGAACTGCGTCAATGGCCCCAGCTTGGGTAACTCAACGGCCACGAAGCGCAGCGGTGAAGAGCAGGCGAGCCCGAAAATAATCTCATTTCCGCCGCGTCCCCCCTGCGCATAAATCTGCGCCCGCCGGCCTGAAAAGCGCCCCTCCACTCTTTGCA
>JASIKV010000001.1 GCA_030049455.1 Terriglobia bacterium | reverse complement strand
TTCAAACTCTATTCACCATGTTCCCGCTGGCAACCCCGAAAAATTGGGGATAACATGGTCGGGATGATCGACCCCCAAACGCTTACCCTATCCAGCCTGCTCCCCCGTTACCGCTCGGGAGCGCTGCGCCCGGTGGAGCTGATTGACTCGATTTATCAGCGCCTGGATGGCGGCGACGATCGCGTGTGGATCAGCCTGGTGACACCTGATGAAGCGCGTGCGCGGGCCACTGAAGTGGAATTGCTGTCGCCTGACCTGCCTCTCTACGGCGTGCCCTTCGCGGTCAAGGACAACATCGATGTTGCCGGAATGCCCACCACGGCAGCATGCCCGGCGTTTGCCTACACGGCCATTCAATCGGCTCCGGTCGTACAACGATTGCTTGCCGCCGGAGCGGTTCTGATCGGCAAGACCAACATGGACCAATTCGCCAGCGGGCTGGTGGGCATCCGAACGCCTTATGGAGCGCCGCGCAATCCGTTTGATGAGCGCTACGTTCCCGGCGGTTCAAGCTCCGGCTCAGCGGTAGCGGTAGCGGCGGGACTGGTAAGCTTCGCGTTGGGCACGGATACCGCGGGCTCAGGGCGCGTGCCAGCGGCGTTTTGCAACATTGTAGGGTACAAACCTACGCGCGGAATGATGAGCAACCGGGGCACTGTGCCCGCCTGCCGCTCACTCGATTGCATCTCGGTGCTGGCCCTCACATGCGCCGACGCGCTGACAGTGACGAACCTTGCCTCGGGGTTCGACCCCGAGGACCCATTCAGCCGCGTCTCTCCCCGGCCCGATGTGACGCTGGAGCCTGCGTCCCGTTTTCGTTTTGGAGTTCCCCGCGACGACCAGATGCAATTCTTCGGAGACGGCGAAACGCCCCTCCTGTTCGACGGCGCGATTAAGACCATGGAAGCGCTGGGCGGCGTTGCGGTGAGCATTGACTACGTGCCGTTTTCGGAAGCCGCGGCAATGCTGTACGGCGGCCCCTGGGTGGCGGAGCGCTGGGCCGCGCTGGGCGAGTTCGTGACCGCGCACCCCGAGGCGCTGCACCCCGTTACGCGCCGCATTCTGGAAGGTTCGAAGGAGTACACCGCCGCGGACGTTTTCCAGTCCGCGTACGAGCTCGCCTCACTGCGGCGGCAGGCGGAGGCGGTATGGAAGGAAATCGACGTTCTTTTGCTCCCCACGGCCGGCACAACCTACACTGTGGCTGAAATCGAGGCCGACCCCATCGCCCTGAATACGCAGTTGGGGTACTACACAAATTTTGTGAACCTTCTCGATTACTGCGGCGTGGCGGTTCCGCACGCATTTACGCAAGGGGGCCTGCCGTTTGGGGTTTCGCTGATCGCCCCGGCGTGGCGCGACGGACTGGCGCTGGGCGTCGCTGAAAGGCTACATCGCGCGGCCGGAGTGCGTCTGGGTGCGACAAATGCGCACGTTCCCGTAAAGGGATTGGACCCGAACTTCGTGCCTTTGGCCGTGGTGGGAACGCACTTGCGCGGGCAGCCGCTGAATCACGAATTGCAGTCCATCGGCGGGCGTTTTGCCCGGGCGTGCCGCACTTCCAATCAGTACCGGCTTTATGCACTGGAAGGAACGACTCCGCGCAAACCCGGTCTGGCCCGCGTGCCCAGTGGGGGCAGCCCCATTGAGGTGGAAGTTTGGGAGGTGCCCATCGAACATTTCGGGCGCTTCACGCAAGCCGTTCCCTCGCCGCTCGCCATCGGCAACGTCACTCTGGAAAATGGCGAAAGCGTGAAAGGGTTTGTGTGTGAGCCGGTCGCGGTCATGGGCGCGCGCGACATCACGCAATTTGGCGGCTGGCGGGCGTTCCTGGCGAGGGCAGGATAAGCAGCCGGCCTTGGCGCTCCTATAGATTGAGGGGCTCGAGCAATTCTTCCACGTTGGCGTCATCCACCAGCAGATTCAGTTCGTCCCCGCGCAAACATTCAATTTCATCGAAGGCCCGGAACAAACGCATCTTGGCCGCGGCGTACATTTCGTTCGAATCGAGCCCGCGCCCATGGCCCTGCCGCCAGACCTCCAAGGCGCGCTCGGAAATAAAGATGCGCAGAATAAATGGAGGCTTCTGGTCAGGTGTCACAACAAAAATGTAGTCACTACCCGCGCCCTGACCTTCCGGCCGATTCACCCGCCGGCTGCTCGCGAAAAAATACTGGTAGGCCGTGCCGGTCTCCGCGGCGTAGGTTTTGTATCGACGAGACATTGGGGATTCCGTGTGCGCCCGCGCATTATTGCGGCGTAAGCAGCAGGCTGCCGGCTTTGGATACAAACCGCCTGCTACCTTGCCACGTGCGGTCCGCGCAGGAACGTCGCCTGCCCGGCGCCCAGAACAATCATCGTGACGTGGCCGGGATAAGGCAACGGCTTGCTCAAATCAAACTTGTAACGCGGCTGAAGTACGTTTTGGATCAGATAATCCACCAGCCAACTGGGGACGGTGGTATTCCCCACCACCACGCTTTCGATCTGCACCAGCACGCCGGTCTCCTGGGGCTGAATTTTCGCGACCACGGTCACGTGCTGCGTCCCATGGAACATGGCGGCGAGAATCTTCGGCCCCATATCATTGGGGTTGGGGTACATGCGGGCCACTTCATCGAAATCCACGTCAGCGGCAGCGGTGGCATGCTCCGGTTGCGCGCTCACCGCCGGAGTCTTCACGCCCGCCGGAAGAAATTCGCTGGAATGAACCTTCAGATAGGAGTTCGCTTCATTCTCCGTGATGATCACGGGCGGCGCGGGGGTCGGAGCGTCTTTGTCCCCCAGAATTCCCATCTTATCTTCCAGGGATTTGGATGCTGCAAGCGTGGCCGCGTCAAATGTCGCCCCGGCCAGCGGCATCAATGTGAACAATGTAGCGATCACCCCGGCCAGGCCGGCGGCGCAACGGCGCGCCTTGGAGAAACTTACTCTACGGCTTGATCTCAAAATCTCCTCCTCTTTACATACAATCGCTTCTTGTGAAGCGACCGGGCAAATTCATCTCACCTGTTGCCGACGACCGTCGCCACGCGCTCCTGGGGACTGACCACCAGGTTGTCAATCGACCCGTTCAGGCGGACATCCGCGAAGGGCGCGAGGGCATGAGGATCATCGCCGCGAATAAGCCAGCGGCGGCGGAGGCGCCGCAAGTCGGCATGCACGTTCAATCTCAAGTCCCCGCCCCAGGCATAGATGCCCGCCATCTGCAACGCGGCTCCGCTCAAGTCGGGGGCCGTGGCATCCCAAATGAAGCTGCGGTCGTGGACCTTCAAGCTCAAGTTCGCCGAAGGCGCCGTCACGGCGCTTCGGGCAGGCTCGAGTTTTCCCCAGTGCGCCTGCTGCGCCAGCGTGGCGAGGGGATCAAAATCACCGAAGGAAATGTCCTTCAACTGCCATTCCATCTGCCCGGCCAGGCTATCGGCAATTTCATCGTGCTTCAGGCCGCGCGCCTGGAAGTCTCCGGTGGCGTTCATGGTGCCGCGCAGATTGCGCGCCGGCCCAGGAAGGTGCCCGGCCAGCGCCGCCACGGGCAATCCCGCCAGCGCCACATGAGCGGAAAGCTGAGGAGGAGAAGCGGTGAAATCCGCCGCGCCACTCGCCGTGCCCCGCCCGCCCGCCACGCGGAACGCAGCGGCCTTCATGCGAATCGCGCGGCCGGTAATTTCAAACGTGCCTTGAAAATCCCTGAGCAATACGCCGCGATAACTGAGGGCGGGAGTCGAAAACTTTCCCTGAGCGTTCAGGCTGCCGAAAATCTGCGAAGCCGCCTCATGCCGGGCGGCGAAACTTGCAAGCGCCGGCAGGCGCTCCAGCAGCGGCGCCGAACCGCGTTGCCCGAGCGAATCAAACCACAGCGCCGCCTGTTCCAGCTTCAAGCTGTCCGCGCCCAATTGAAATTTCCAGGGATCGGTCCGCGCATCGCGATGCTCCAGGCGGGCATTGAAAACGCTTGTTCCCAGCACCGCCACGACCGGGTCCGCGACAATTTGATCGCCGTTGATTTGAACAGTGGCGTGGGGGATGTTCAGCGGTTCCGCCATCCCGGGAATCAGCAGACGCACGGCGCGCATTTCCGCGCGAGCGGTCACGGCGGGGCGAGCCGGCGGCCAAGCCGCACCCGTCAGACGCACGGTCGCCGTAGCCGTCCCGGTAGCGTCAACTCCCGCGAGAGCACGGATTCCCAGCCCGCGCGCGAAAGAGAGCGCTTGATGGAGTGGAGTACCCCGGGCGGAAAGCTGGGCATCGTATCGCGGCCCAAGCCTGGAGGGCTCGATCGTCGCCTGCGCCGCAAGCGCCACGTGGGGCGCGAGGGCTATCTCCAGGGGTTCAAGGGTGGTCCCGTGTTTATCGATGCGCACGGCAATTTCCGAAACCGGAAACGAGCCGGAAGGAGTTTCCAGGCTCACCTCACGCGCCCCGGCATAACCGCCATAATGCTCGTCTTTCCACGGCCCCTGAATGGCCAGCATGGCGTCAACTCTTCCCTTCAAATTCCAGGAGGCGGGAATCGTCCAGAAGCGCCGGGCGGCGGCGAGCACGTCCTCCAAATGCGAGCGTTCCAGCGAGACCACCAAATCCAGTTGCGGAGCCGGCTGCCGGTTATCCACGGAGCCCGAGAGATGCAGGTGCGAATCCGCGAATGAGGCGTCCAGACTTTCCACCAGAATCCGCTCGCGCCCGCGCAGCAGGCGGCCGCGATAGCGCAAAGTCCAGGGAAGCTGGTCGGCGGGCGGCAGCCCCCCCCAGCGGTGGAATTGCGTCAGGCGCGTCTCACCTTCCACGATCAGGTCGGGCAGGGACCCGCTCAGACGGATTTCCGAATCCATGACTCCGTAAACCTGGGGATTGACGCCCGTGGCCACGGGAACCCAGTTATAAAGTGACGCGCCCTGGGCGCGCAGGCGGGCTTCGAGGGGGCCGCGCAGGTCCGCTCCCGGCGTCCAGGTGCCCTGAAGCTCCACGGGACCGGGAGTTGGAATCGGCAGGTCGGAGCGCAGCGGGCTTGCGGTAATCTGGAACTGCACGCGGCGCCCGGCAGGATCGATTTGCAAGCGCGCGCGCACATCCGTCAGGGCAAAAGGCTTCTTGTCGGGGCCCACCTGAAAATTGATGCGCGCCTCATCCACGGCCAATTCCAGTTGTTCCTCCGCTTCCGCGGGCTTTTCCCCGTCCGTCCCAGCGCGGCGCGGGGCGGTGACGCCGCTTTGCACCAGCAGGTTCTCCACATTCCACCGCCCGCCGGAGTTCAGAACCACGTTGAAGCTGGGGCGGTCGAGTTGCAGATGGGCAAAGTCCATGCGCGAGCGCCAGAGGCTGTGCCAGCGCAGGTCGCAATCGATATGGTCGACGCGCGCGAAGGGCTCCGAGCCGAAATCGGGGTCTTCATCCACTTCCACATTTTCGATTGCGAAGCCGGGGCGCGGCAGCAGGTGAAACGACAAGGCTCCGAATTTCACCGGGCGGTGCAGCGTCTGCTCAAGGCCGTCCTGAAGGCGGCGGCGATATCGTTCGGCGCTGAAATACGACGGGACAATCCAGGCCGCCAGCCCCAGGATGGCAAGGGCCGCTGCGGCAGAACGAAAGCGTCGTCGGTTGCGGGAGAGCATCAGCGCACAAGTTTGAAGGAGCGCCGCCAGCGCGTCTTGGTGGGGAAATGAATGATCAGGTCCACAAGCTGCGACACGCGGTCACTCAGCATATTGTGTTTGTATTCGTCTTCGGGCGTTTCAAACGACCAGTAGATCAGCACCGGCTTGCCGATGACCATGTTGCGCGGAACGAATCCCCAGAAGCGGCTGTCCCAGCTTCGCTCGCGATTGTCCCCCATCACAAAATACTTGTCCGGCGGCACCACCACGTCGCCGTTCTGCACGACGCCGGGCAGTTCCGCGTCCCATGCGGAAGTGGAGGTGGGCAGATACTCGCCGTCGTGCGGGGGAAAATCGTCGCCGGGATAGAGCTCGCTGGCGTAAAGAGGGTCGTGGCGGACGTAGGGCTCAACCTGGGCCACTCCGTTGACAAAAACCTGGCGGTGAATGATGTGGACGCGGTCGCCCGGAAGGCCGATGACGCGCTTGACAAAGTGCTCGCCGGGTTCGGTTTGCTCGTCCGTGGGAGTGAATTTGAACACCACCACGTCACCCCGCCGCAGTTCGCGGTAGGGCAGCAGGGGCGAATGCGGTCCGCCGGAGCCGGCGAAAATGAACTTGTTGACCAGCAGGTGGTCGCCGATCAGAAGGGTGTTCTCCATCGAGCCCGTAGGAATCTTGAAGGCCTGAAGCACAAAGGTGGTGCCGAAGATCGCCAGGATGACGGTGACCAGCAGAGACTCAAAGGTGTCACGCGTTGAGGATTTCGGGGCCGGTTCATTCATGCTTTTCTCTTCCCAGTTTCTCCAGAATCAGCCGGGCGGCTTCCTGCTCAGCGGCCTTCTTGCTGCCGCCGCGCCCCTGGGCAATTAGATTGTCGCCTGCCACAGCCTCCACGGTAAAGGTCTTTTGATGCTCGGGGCCGGATTCGTCCACGACGCGGTATTCGGCGGGAGGCGTTCGTTCCGCCTGCAGGTGTTCCTGAAGGGCGGACTTGTAATCGATGGAAAATAATTCGCCCGTGGCGGCGGCCAGGTCCTGAGGGACGATAAAGCGGGTAATGAAATCGCGCGCCGCGTCGATTCCCCCGTCACGATAAATTGCCGCGACAATCGCTTCCAGGGCGTTGACCAGCAGGGCCGGTTTGTCGCGCCCGCCGGTCTTTTCCTCGCCGCGGCCCAGGCGCAGGTGCTGGCCCACGTTCAATCCCTTGGCCACCGTGTAAAGATGCGGCGCGGCCACCAGATGCGCCCGAGCCCGAGTCAGCTTGCCTTCCTCCCAGTCGGGGAACGCGTCCGCCAGAGCGATGCTGACGACGAAGGTGAGCACCGCGTCGCCAAGAAATTCCATCTGTTCATTGTCGCGCGGGCGGTCGGCCGACTCCTGGGCGTAAGAGGAGTGGGTGAGGGCTTCAACCAGAAATTGCAAATTGCGGAATGGGTAGCCGATCTTCGCCTGGAATTGGTCGGGGTGGAGTTCCGGCATGCTTTTCAGGCGGCCATCCCTCAAGTGCCGGGCGAGCCGGTGAATTGACCTTGTCCCTCATGTCACCAGAATAGGCGCCATGATTTGGTAATCCAGATTCCCTCGCTTCTACTGCTTGGCGGGGGTCATCTGCGCCTTTTGTTGCTTAATGCGTTCAATATTCTTGTCAGCGAATTCCTTCACTATGCCTTGCCCAAGCTGGCTGGCCTTGGTAAAGGCGGCAATGGCGTCATCCAGTCTGCCTTCCTGATAAAAAACCTCGGCATAGCGATAATAGTCGGCCGGGTCAGGGTGGTCGGTGACCGTCACCGCCAGCTGGAATTCCTTCTCCGCCTTCGCCAGCTCGTCCTTATCCCATCCCATCAGGCCCTGGCTTGCCCGATCGTAGTGGATCAGCCCCAGGCTGGCGTGGATGCCGGCCATGGCCGAGGCCTTTTGCCTGGCGAATGTCGCATCATCCATGGTGGGCTGCTTCTTGAGCTGATCCAGGCCTTGGACGGCGGCCTGGTCGTAGCCTTCCGCCTTGTTGAGGAGTTGCTCCTCCTCCCCATGATGCACTTGCAGGTACTGCGGAGTGGGAATGATAGCTGCCGCGGTCATCAGCATGTCAATGTAGTCCTTTTTGAGGGCCAGGCTCTTTTCCGCAAATTCCACCGTCTTGGGCGCATCGTTCTTCATCTGATAGGCGTGCGCCTCAAAGGCATAAATGTAATTCAACACCGCACTCTGCGGGTATTTCTTCGCGTAGTCTTCCGCCATGGAGATGCACTTGGTGGGATCAAGCTCCGATTGCACAGCCTTAAAGTCCGCGTTTTCAGCCGGAGGAATCAGGATCTCGCCTGCGGCCAGCGCCGCGGCTGTGGCTGCTGCCGTCCTTTCCTTCGGCCCCGCAGCCCTGACCGCCTTGATGACGTCATCGGTCGCCTTGGCATGGTGCAATTGCTTTTCGAACTCCTCATCCAACTCAAAATCCGCGCCGCGGCGGTCCAGGTCCTTCATCAGCTGGTCGGCGCCGTCTTTCTTGAGTTCGGTAATAACTTCCTTCTGCGTCATGGGGGCGGGCGCGCTGGTGGCGCCGCCTTGCGCCGGAGTCGTGCCCGCGATCTGGGCAAAACCCGGCGCACTCAGGAATAATAAAAGGCCCAGTAATAACGCGAATTTGATTTTCATTTCCTTGCTCGCTTTCTTGGGATCGGAAACATCGGATCCAACTGGCAGTTGGGTTTCCTTGTTGAGCGTACAAGATTCCGCTCGCGGCTGTCAATGTAAGAGGCGCGTTGGTAGTGACTCAGTTTGAAATTTGGGGGCAGCACGACGGCGTTCCGAAGTTGTAGCGCGGGTGTCCCCACCCGCGCTCCATCGGTGAATTGCACTGCGCGGGTGGGGACACCCGCGCTACAGATTTCAACCTGAGACACTACCCGCGGCCGGGCAACGGCCGCGCAATGGCATGATGGGGAATGTTGCGAGCGGTGTAGGACAATCTGCCCGGACATCCTAGCCTCGCGCAGTAATCTCGCCTATGCTTTGGGCGCTCCGTGTGCTGATCTATGTACCTTTGGATTCAGAAACATCGTGGCTTTCCGCGCCTAACATGTTTATTTTTCATAGACATCGTGGGATATCCCCGAAAAGCCGGGAGCCGGCCCTTTGTTATCAATAACATCGTGGGATATTCCCTCATTTTTTGATTCCCCCGCGAGCCAGTTTTGATTTTGACCCCGATTATTATCATATACATACGCAGAGGGGCTAGCCGCGTTATTTTCAACAACTCCCCTGTTTTGTGTGACATCGTGGCTTCCGGCCATGCCTCCGAACCGCCGGAATGCCTAAGAATTGGCCGGTGGGTCAGGTTGAAATTTGTAGCGCGGGCGTCCCGGGTTGAATTTTGTAGCGCGTCCCGCCCAGGCGGGACCGCCGCTACAGAATTCAAACTGGGACACTACGACTCTCGGATCTCATTCTGCCCTGATCGAAACATATGGTATAACTAAGGTGAATGGGGTGATGGAGTCCACCCTAAACCACCCGCATGAGCGGGTTGATAACTCCTGATAACCGCGAGGTGCTCAGGAGTTTTTGCTTTTTGGCGCCTCGGATGGAGAAGGCAATGAACTTCATCGCGAGTGGCACTCCACGCCAGGCATACCGAATTGCCTCATTACCTCCGAGCCGGCAGTTGGATTCCTTCCCCTCGCCCACGACTCCAGCATCAATTGCTGCCCCCTCGTTGCCATCGAAGTCCGTAGCGAGTGTCATTTCCATGCTCACCTGATGACTGGGGACATTTGCGCGGTATGCCGGGCGGCGGGCTTACGAACGATGGAGACCGGTCAATCCTAAATAGCAAGCTCGATGGTGCCCAATGGAAAACCACGACGTCAAATCGCATCCCTTGCCTTCGCCGGCCGTGGAACGTCTCCATGATTACGAGCGCTTGAAGCTTCAGTTGGCGTCCATACTTCGGCAGGCGCTGGCGTTGATCAACAGCCAACGCAATTTCGATGCGCATCGAAAATGCCAGGAGCTGCTCGCAAGGCTTGCAGACGATCGCTTTACTCTCGCGGTTGTCGGGCAGTTCAGCCGGGGAAAGAGCTCGCTGATGAACGCCATCCTGGGAATGGA
>JASIKV010000016.1 GCA_030049455.1 Terriglobia bacterium | reverse complement strand
GGGCTGTTCGGCGCGAGCCCCACGATCACCTTCACTCCGCTGTCACGCAGATTCAGCGCATGCGCGTGCCCCTGGCTTCCGTAACCGATGATGCCCACGGTCTTCCCCGCCAGGTTTTTCAAGTCTCCGTCCTGCTCGTAGTAAACTTTTGCCATAGTCTCTCATCCTTCTTTGGTGTTGAGTTCAGAAATAAGAATTATATACGAAGTTCGCCGGGCGCTGGGCAAATTAGCCAAAGGGTGTAAGTAGCTGCATGACGAACCATTGAAATGGAGCTTTGAAGGTGTGAATGGGTGGGGGCATTAAGTAGTCGACTGCAGTCACGGCGCCAAATACCGATGCTTACTTGGAAGACTCGGCGCCGCTCCTGCCGGTTGCTCCTCCAACCTGCGAATCCCGGCGGAGATACTCGGCGCGTAAAAAATCTGAAACGTGCCCCGAATAACGCCGGCGAATTTCCGGCAGCAGGAAATCGCTGCCCCGAATCGTGCCGCGACAGTCCTTGGCGCCGCAGTGGCACTCGAACTCCGCCATCGACGGCCCACAGAACGTGGCGTAGTCAACGGTCAATTCCTCGCCCTCGGGAATTTCGCGGCGCGCGGCGAGATCCAATCCTTCCAGCCACGTGTTCGGATCGCATGAATGATTGATGGGACGCCAATCGTCGGGATTCTCGCTCCACAGTGCGTATACTTCCGCCGTCATCGGCCAGGCATATTGATCAAACCATTGCCGCTGCAGCCCGCGCCAGTTGCGCTCAACGTATTCTCGCGAGACGAGCGTCTGGGCCCGGCCTTCGTAATGCTCGACAACCTCGCCGGCGCGAATCGCGCGACGCGCGAAGAGCCCAAAGCCGTTTCCGCGTTTGAACCGCAGTTCCCACGCGCGCAGCCCGCGGTCGCGGCGCCGCCGGGCGCACATCAGCAGATGCTTCAGGAATCCCTGATGCCCTGCGGGATCGTTCGCGAGAATGAAATCTGAGCTGCCGAACTGGCCCTCCGGACAAAACACCTCGCAATTGGGATTGATTTCGAGCAGGAAGAGGGTTCCGGCGCCGTCCATTCGGATGTCGCATCGCCCGTAACCCGAGCCGTTCAACGCCGTGAAGGTCAGACCCGCCAATTCCCGCAGCCGCGTCGCCAGGCCCGAATCAAGAACCTTTCGCGCCTCCATCAATTCGTAATCTTTCCACTTCAGGTCGAAGTGCTTGAAGGATTCACCGGGAGGGAAAATAAACTCCACGGGTTCGAGCACCCAGCAATCCTCATCCGCGTTCCTCGCCTCAGTCACCAGCGCCGTGAACTCGCGCCCTTCGATAAATTCTTCAATCAGCGCGGCGCCGTATTCGGCGATGGTGCGATTCACTTCCTGCCGCAGCGCCCCGGCATCGGTCACAAGTGAGTGGCGGAAGAGCCCGGCACTGGCATATCCGTGAGGGTGTTTCACGAGCATGGGAAAGCGCAACTCTGCGAGGGCACGCTCCGCATCGGACACCTGGCGAGCCATGACGTAAGCGGGAAATTGCACGCTCGCCGCATGGCACGCCATCTTCATGGCCTCACGCGAAGGATCGTAAAACGCCGAACCCGCTCCCGTGAACGCTACGTTCAGCCGTTCAAGAGCCTGAACCACTTCGATTCCTGCGGTGTCCTGGTCCCAGGCGCCATCACAGAGGTTGATGACCGCGTCAAACCCCTGGCGCGCCACTTGAATAATCTGCTTCACCGCCGTAGCCTTTTTGATTTGGAAGTCAACGCATTCACAGTCGGGGAGAAACCGCGAAGGATCGCAGGGCGGGTCAAGCTCGCTAAAGGGCTCGTTCGAGCCTTCGTAAGAAGGGTGCAGAATCGCGATTTTCATGGGTATGCGTTATGCGCGAAATCCGCGTGGGCGGAATCATTGTAGGCGGTGGAGGGCTTGAAGTCAAAATTCTGGCCGGGATTTGTTTTTGGCCATAGCCAGGACATTACCGAAGCAAATCTTCGAGCCGCACCGCCTGATCGGTTTTCTCATCGCGGTATTTAATGATGACGGGAGTGTAGAGAGAGATTCCCTGGTCCTTCCCGCGGCCTTGCGTAACGGCGCGCGCGCCGGGGACGACCACTGCGCCTGGGGGGATTTTGAGCGGGGCGTCACCTTGCCGGCGATGCACCGTATCACGAACCAGATCGTACACGGGCGTGGAGCCGGTAATAATCGTTCCAGCGGCCAGCACCGCGCCCTGGCCCACGATGGCGCCTTCGTACACGCCGCAGTTGCCGCCCACCAATGCGTCGTCTTCAATAATCACGGGCAGCGCGCCAATCGGCTCGAGCACGCCGCCGATTTGCGCCGCCGCACTGATGTGAACACGCCTGCCGATCTGCGCGCACGAACCCACAAGCGCGTGCGAATCAACCATCGTGCCTTCGTCCACATAGGCGCCCACGTTGACGTACATCGGCGGCATGCAGGTGACATTCTTGCCGATGTAGCAGCCGTCGCGAATCGATGACCCACCCGGAACCACGCGGATGTTCTGACCCTCGGGGAGTTGCTTCAAGGGATAGGTATGCTTGTCTCGAAATTGAAATTCTGCGGGAGGAAAGGAAACCACGCGCCCCAGCCGGAACCCCAGAAGGATTCCCTTCTTCACCCAACCGTTGACGCGCCAGCCCGAGGGTGAGCTCGCGTCCGGCTCCGCCGCGCGAGCATTTCCAGCGTTTAAAGCGCTTTTGAATTCGTCGAAGATGCGAAAACCATCCTCGCCGAGTTCCTGAGCTTGCTTTGAAAACATTTCTTCGATCAGGGATTGCAGGGTCATGGATTCAAAATGTGTGCACTTGAATTGGACGAGCCGCATCCTTGATGCAACAGGAGGCATTCTATCGTCGGGAGTGGCAGTGGGCAAGATTATTACGCCAGAGAGTCTAAGCCGCGTCTTTACGCAGGGAATATGAACTCAGCACCTTGACGTAGTTGGCGCGTTGGAAGGCGGAGGGGTCGGGCACGGAGCGCTGGCTCATGCTGCCCTGCATCTGCTGGATGGACTCGTATTCGTGCTCCTCCATCCATTGCAGAAGCTCGCGGCGCACGTTGGCGAGATGGCCGATGCCATTACGAAGCAGCGCCGAAGTCATCATGGCCACGCGTGCTCCGGCCATCATGGATTTCAGCACGTCCAGCGCCGTGTGCACGCCGCCGGTGACGGCCAGGTCCGCCTGGATTTTTCCAAAGAGCACCGCCACCCAGTTGAGGCGGAGCAGAAGCTCATGGGGCGTGCTTAGAATAAGGTTCGGAATCACTTCGAGATTTTCCAGGTCAAAATCCGGCTGATAAAAGCGATTGAACAGCACAAGCGCCCCGGCCCCCACATGGCTCAGGCGCCGAGCCGTGTTGGGCAAGGAGCTGAAGTAGGGGCCGATCTTCACCGCCACGGGAATCCGCGTGCTGGCTCTGACCTCCGCGACCAAGTCCACGTAGGTTTGTTCCACTTGCGCAGCGGTCACATCGAAGTTGCCGGGGATCAAATAGATGTTCAATTCCAAGGCATCCGCGCCTGCTTCTTCGATCTTTCTCGCGTAATGTACCCAACCCCCCGTCGAACTCCCGTTCAGGCTGCCGATGATGGGAATGCCCACGGCGTGCTTCGCGCGGCACAGGCGTTCAAGGTATCCTTCGGGACCCAGGTTGTACCCTGCCTCGGGAATATACGTCAGCGACTCGGCAAAACTCTCCGTACCCTGTGAGAGGAAGCGGTCAAGGACGCTGCCTTCCACGCGAATCTGCTCCTCAAAGAGCGATGGAAGCACAACTGCCGCGGCGCCGGAATCTTCCATCCGCCGGATATTGCCCAAATCTTCCGAAAGCGGCGATGCGGAGACGACGAGCGGGTTCTTCAAAGTCAAGCCAAGGTATCGAGTCGTCAGGTCGATCATTTACTTCATCTCCTTTGTGGCGCCGGCAAAGGGCGAGGCGGCCAGATCGGCGTAAATCTTCCAGCGAGTTTTCACATCTTCCTCGGCCTCCCTCAGCAGCAACTTCGCGGCCGCGGGATCGCTGTGCGCAAGCATGGTGTAACGGGTCTCGTTGTAGACGTATTTTTCGAGCGGCAAAGTCGCCGGGCGCGAATCCAACTGGAAGGGATTTTTGCCCAGCTTCACAAGATCCGGGTTGTAACGGTAAAGCGGCCAGTAGCCGGACTGCACTGCGGCCTTCTGTTGGTCGCATCCATGGACCATATCGTAACCGTGCGCAATGCAGTGGCTGTAGGCGATGATGAGCGACGGCCCGTCGTAGGCGTCGGCTTCAAGAAACGCTTTGAGCGTCTGCATGTCGCTCGCGCCCATGGCCACGCGCGCCACGTAAACATTGCCATAGTTGATCGCCATCATCCCCAGGTCCTTTTTGGGCCGCGATTTACCGCCGGCCGCGAACTTGGCCACCGCTCCGCGCGGTGTTGCCTTTGACATCTGGCCGCCTGTGTTGGAATAAACTTCAGTATCGAGCACCAGGACGTTAACGTTTCGCCCGCTGGCCAGCACGTGATCGAGCCCGCCGTATCCGATGTCGTAAGCCCAGCCATCGCCGCCCACGGCCCAAATACTCCTCTGAACAAGCGTGTCGGCGACATTCATAAGATCCCGCGCTTCGAGTGCGGAGATTCCGGCCAGCCGGGTCTTCAGGACTTTCACCCTTTCGCGCTGATCTCGAATTCCACTCTCGGTGGACTGGTCTGCATTCAGCAACCCGTTGACAAGTCCATCGTCCAGGCTTGCCGAGAGCTTCTTTAACAGCTCGCGCGCATACTGGGTCTGCTGGTCAACCGCCAGGCGCATGCCCAGAGCGAATTCCGCATTGTCCTCAAACAGCGAATTTGACCATGCGGGGCCCCGGCCGTCGGGATTCACCGCATACGGCGTGGTGGGAAGATTGCCGCCGTAAATCGACGAGCAGCCCGTGGCGTTGCCGATCAGGGCGCGATCGCCGAACAACTGCGTCATCAACTTGATGTAGGGTGTTTCACCGCAGCCCGCGCAGGCGCCGGAGAACTCAAACAAGGGCTGAAGCAACTGCACGTCCTTCACCTGGCCCAGGCTCAGCATGCGGCGGTCGATTTCCGGGATTTGCAGGAAGAAATTCCAGTTCTTACTCTCGGCCTCGCGCAGCGGCGGCTGAGGCGCCATATTGATCGCTTTGTGCTTGGCCTCACTCTTTGACTTCGCCGGGCAAATTTCCACGCAAAGCGCGCAGCCCGTGCAATCCTCGGGGGCGACCTGAAGCGTGTACTTCATCTCTTTGAATTCCTTCCAGCGCGCAGCCGCGGATTTGAAGGCCGCCGGGGCATTGCCAAGGGCCGACGGACCGTAAACCTTGGATCGAATCACGGCGTGCGGGCACACCAGCACGCACTTACCGCACTGGATGCAAAGGTCCTCGTCCCAAACGGGAATCTCCAGCGCAATGTTCCGCTTTTCCCACTGGGCCGTGGCGGTCGGGAAGGTTCCGTCTTGCGGGAGCGCGCTGACCGGCAGGCTGTCGCCTTCGCCCTCGATAATCCTGGCCAGTACGTCGCGCACAAATTCCGGCGCCTGCGCAGGGACGGGCGGACGCATATCGAAGCTGCCGGAGACTTGGTCTGGAATCTTGACTTCATAGAGGTGGTCAAGCGCGGCATCGACCGCGGCGAAATTCTTCTGTACCACGGCCTCGCCGCGGCGTCCGTAGGTCTTCTCAATTGCGTGCTTGATGGCGGCAATGGCTTGCTCGCGCGGCAGCACGCCGCTGATGGCGAAGAAGCAGGTTTGCATTACGGTGTTGATGCGCCCGCCCATGCCGGCGGCGTGCGCCACGCTGATGGCATCAATCACGAAGAGGCGCAGCTTCTTCTCAATAATCTGCCGTTGCGTCGTTCGCGGCATTTTGTCCCACACCTCCTCGGGGCCAAAAGGACTGTTGAGCAGAAAGACCGCGCCGGGCTCGGCCGACTTGAGCACATCGTAGCGCTCGAGGAATGTGAATTGATGACAGGCAACGAAATTCGCCTGTGTAA
>JASIKV010000193.1 GCA_030049455.1 Terriglobia bacterium | reverse complement strand
CGGCGAACCTTCAAGACCGCCTCGGTGATCACTCCAAACTGCCCTACGCCGCAGCGCGCCGCGTCAAACAGGTCGCGATTCGCGCTTTCGGAGCAGCGCACAATGTCGCCCGAGCCCGTAACCACTTCCAGTTCCAGGCAATTGTCCGCCTGCGTACCGAATTTCCACGAGGCCACGCCCAGTCCCGCCATGGAAAGCGTCCCGCCCACGGTCACGTCAAGATTGTTGGTTAAAACGGGCGGAGAGAGGCTTTGTGGCACAAGGTGGTCGACCAGAGCGCGCCACTTCATCCCTCCCTGAACGGTCACGGAATCCTGCGCGACAACGTTCACCTGGTCGAGCGAAGTCATATCCAGAACGATCTGGTCGGAAAGCGATTGGCCGGTCTGCGAGTGACCGCCGCCCCGCGTCGAAACGTGGAGCGAATGTCCCGCGGCAAATTTCACCACGCGCTGCACGTCCTGCGCGGATGCAGGGCGTACCACGGTCTGCGGCTTGCGCGTGACGATCCGGCCGAAATCCGTCGCCACCGCCTCGCGCGAGGCGGCGTCCGTCAACACCGCTCCCGAAATTTCCCGCCCCAACTCCTCTGTCCAGGTCATGGAAGCTCCCAGCTTCATTGTGATGACGCGAGTTCGTACTCAAACTCGTAGAAATGCCTTCCGCCCTCAATCTTGATGGTCATTTTCCCCTTCAGGCCCTCCAATTGGTCCACTCCCGAATCCGGTACAACGGTGACAGTCAATTCCGGCACGCCGCGCGTCATCGTACCGCTGTGCTGAAGCACAAAGCTCCCACTGCGGCCGTGCAGCGTTCCTCGCACGCGCTCGAGGGCAACATATCCCGCCGAGCCTTTCACGGCGGTCATGGCGCTCAGCATTTCTCCTTTGCTTGTTCCCTCAAGGTCGCCGGAAAACTTCTTGTCAATCGACATTCTTCCCAGTCCGGAACTTTCTGCATGCGGATTGTCAGCCTTCTGCGGAGCTAACTTCACATCGAATGTGCCGAGGGCACGGTGTATTCCGTCATTTTTCATTGGCAAAGTCCACACTCCTCCCTCTTGGCGATTGCACGCTGAACCGTCAGCCCGCTTGCACAGTTTACGCGATATCCTCAAAGTCAGGTTAAAGCGAACGAAGAAAATTGAGAATGTCCTGCTTGTCCTGAACCTTCAGGTGATTGAATCGGTCGATGACCTTGTCAGCTTCGCTGCCCGGGCTCTTGTGATCCTCGATGGCTTCCAGCAAATCGGTGGTCCGGCCGTCGTGGAGAAAGAAGACTCGCTGCCCAACGCCCCAGAGCGGCGCGGAGCGGAACTCATCGGGCCCGGCGCTTCCCTGCGTGATGCCGTCTGCAAGACCCTTCCCCATGTGATGGACCAGCAAGTCGGACCACAAGTTTACCGTCTGATTCGACAGAGCGGTTGAAGGAGAGGCCGAAGAGCCGCTCGCAATGCTCTTGCCGGTCGTAAAGGAAGGCGTATGGCAGTGCGCGCAACCCACTTTGATGAACGCAGCGCGTCCGTTTACTGTCGATGGCGTGCCCGGCGCAGGGGCCGGAGGCGCCAACATGCGCATGAAGTTGGCAAAGGCCTCAATGTCGGAAATGACGGCCGGATTGGTGGCGCCCGTAGTGGTTGTGGTGAAATTCAGAGTGTCGTTCGGCGATGGGACAAGGAGGCACGTTGGAGTTTCGTCGCGTTCCTGTGGAAACAACTGGTTGGAGATCCCCATTTCCACGTTGTAGGCCTCGCCCGCAAACATGATGAGGGACTTGTTCTGGGCCTTCCATCCGAAGCGGGTAATGGTGCCATCATTGGCGCTCAGATTGGCGTTGCCGCTCAGGTGGGCGTTGGGGTGTCCGGTGATGCCCAACTCTGTTTTTTCAGCGGCATTTGCCTGCATATTTGCGAGAATCGCCGAGTCGGGGATCGATTCGATAAGTCCCGCGCCGAAGGTCGGAGTGGGAATGCGAAAGATGATGTTGGGATTTCCGCCCTGGCCGGTGACTGGATTCCCCGCCGGTGAAAAATCCGGTTGGGCGATGTTGCATCCTGGCGCGTCGGTACGGCCGGTGATGACGAAAAGGTCGTGTACGCCGCCGTCGTTCGTGCCGTCGGGGTTTCTCTTGAAGCGCGCTTCCCGGACCGGGCCATTGGGAATGATGAACCAAGGCAGGGAGTTCTTCGCTCCGCTGAGCGTGGCGACGGCGATTACGGGGTTCTGCGCCGGGCTGGAGCCGCCCGGAGCAGGCTGCGAGTGGCACGACAGACATTGGTTGGAGTTAAAGCGCGGACCCAGTCCCTTATTGCTACCACCCGCCACTACTTCAACCTCCGTAAACCGCGTGGCGCCGTCCTGGAAGAACGCCGTTTCGTCTGCACCGAGATTATTGAGAGGACCACCAGCTCCGGGTGGCCCTCCGCGAACACCGGGATCAACCGCCACTTTGGCCGGTCCACCCGAGGTGTGAAGCGCGGGAACAAACACCGCCGCGCATGCGACGGCGACCAGAACCGTTACAGCACTTTTCCCTGGAGTCTCCATGACGCATCCTCCCTTGAATGGAATTCGTGCCGAGGGGCTCCGA
>JASIKV010000192.1 GCA_030049455.1 Terriglobia bacterium | reverse complement strand
TGCAACCGTGCGCGACAGCGTCGGCGCCCTGGGCGACCGCCACCTTCACCTGCGCCTTGGCAAGCACCGGCCGCGCAAGCGAGGTCCCAAGCAGGTATTTGCCCTCGTAAACTGCGCCAGCCTTGGCGGCTTTCCAAAGATAGCCGGTGACAAATTCCTCGCGCAGGTCTTCGACAAAAACTTTGGATGCTCCGCTTGCCAGGGCTTTGCGCCGCACGGCGGAGTAGTCATCTCCCTGGCCGACGTTGCCGACCATGGCGATGACTTCGCAGCCGTAATTTTCGCGCAGCCACGGGATGATGATGGAGGTATCGAGACCTCCGGAATAAGCTAATACAACGCGTTTGATTTGATTTGGGAAAGATGTAGACATAATCCTTAATTGGAGTCCTTATCTCAGATAAGTAATTAGTTATCAGTTTTCAGTTGTCAGTATAGGAGGCTTGAGAGCGAAACCAAAAGCCCCACTGGAATCTACTGAATATTGACAACAGACGACTGATGACTGTCTTCACGCCGCCACTAGCGATTGGATTTTCTTGCGAACCGCCTCAGCCTGGCGCGAGCTGGGGGTGGCGATGAAAATGGTGTCGTCGCCGGCCACGGTTCCGACAATCTCATTCCAGGGCTGCGCATCGAGCGCCACGGCCACGGAGTGCGCGTTGCCGGGTCGAGTCTTGAGAATCACCAGGTTCGCAGCCTGGCGCGTGCCGGTCAGAAATTCCTTGAGCACGATCGCCAGCGTGGGCTGGGCGGGGGCCAGCGGTTCCGCCGCGGCCTCCGGCAGACGATATCCAGTGCGCGACTTGATAAGCCCCAGGTCTTCGATATCGCGTGAAACCGTCGCCTGGGTCACGCGAATGCCCCGCCGCGCCAACTTGCGGCGAAGGTCCTCCTGCGTCTCCACTGCTTCGGCGCGCAGAAGGTCCACGATTTGCGTTCTTCGATAAACCTTGTCCATGCAAGTTTATGCAGACGACGCATAAATATACCACAGGCGGGGGTGCGCTGCAAGCGGGATGGAGGCGGGCCGGAGCACCCGGCCCGCAAGGTTAAACAGGGGCAAACTCTATTGCGGCGGCATTCCGGGGAAGTTCATCTACTTCGGTTCGCCGGTAATGTGGGTGGTCTCGTTGCTCAGGACCTTCTTCAGCACCATCGTCACGTCGGGTCCGGTCATCTTGGCCATGGCGTAGGGAGTGACCTGCGTGGAGATCCAAAGGTCCGTCGTGCCGCGCGCATCCTGCTTGCGATAGTGCTGGCAGGTGAAGGTGCCGGCCGGAACGGTGATGGTCTCTTCGCCCACCAGTTGACCCGTACCGCCGGGTCCGCCCTCACCCTTGGTGGTAACGGGGGGCGGCTGGTGCTGCTGCATCATGTTCATCATCATGGCGGGCATTTCCATGGGAGGTTGTCCAGGGCGCTGCATGATCATGCGCTTTATTCCCGCCTCGGTGCCGGTGGAAACGGTAAGCATCTTCATGACCATTTCGCCACCCAGATCCGGATTGATCATGCGCGTCTCGACCCAATACCCGTCGCCTTCCTTTCCCAGGGTGACGACGGACAGATCCATATCCTTGCCCTTGCTGGTCAGGATGTATTCCGCTCCCGACCCGGCGATGGGGTTTTGCAGCCCAAATGAGGGCATGCCGCCGAAGGGATTCATGCCCCCACCGGGCGGACGCTGTGCCCACAGACCCACGGACGCCATCAGCCCTGCCACGAACGTCATCGCGATTATTCTCGAAAACTTCATAGAGCGTTGCCTCCGAATTTTGATTGGCCCAGGCGCAAACCCCATTCCCCTGAAGGCCAGAGATTCACGAGAGTATGCCAAATAATTGCGCTGCTTATCGTTGTACGAGAAGTACAGGTCGGAATGAGAGTATAGCAGAAAATCTGCGGAGCGGGTGAAAGTGAAAAGCAGCGGCGGTCTCCGAAAAATTCGCTGTGTGGGCTGTCAAGGGCTTGCAAAGAAATTACTCGCCATGCCCGCCGTAGGCCATGAAGCGCTCTTTCTTGAATTCCTCCCACTTGGCAGGCTGGTACTGATCCTTAGGAATGAAGACCTTGTGCAAAAACGCGATGCCGAGCCGGGCTTCGTCAATCTCCGCATCTTTTTGAGGGAGAAAATCGAAGACGCTTTTATTCGACCCGTAGAATGCGCACAACCAAACGCCCTCGGGGTTTTCCACGGCATAAAGCGCACAGGCCAAAGGCAAGGGCCGAGTCGCGTCCACGGAAACCTTTACGACGGTATCGATGATTTTCCCGGCGACGTGCGCCCCGGCAGCGGTTGTAGAAATAGGAGTCGAACCCATGGGTGACCTCCCGCTCGCCGTGCAAATCTTCGGCGAGCAGAACACATCTATCTTCGCGAAGAAACATACAACGAGGTTCGGAAAGTCGTCAATCCATTTTGAATTTTCAATCAATGAAGGACGGGCGCGGAGGTTTTCAACTCAATCACCAGCATCTGACCGTCGGTTTTCCAGGTGCCGCCGGTCGCGGTCAGTCCGGTGGAGAGTGGATTCGGGCGGGTGACCAGTTGTTCAGAAGCCACGGCGCCGCCGGCCATCAGGTCTGCGCCGACTTTGGAGCGTTCCGCGTCCAAGTCGGGATCAATGGCGTGTGAAACCTCACGATGGCGGACGCTCTCATCAATACCGATGTCATGAGTAGTCGCGCCCAGCCAGATCTCGCGGCCATCGGCAGTGGTTGCGGTGGTTCGCCACAAGCGCAGGTGATGGCGTTTGCGGAAGGTATTGAGCATTTTTTCGAAAGCCAAATCCTCCGAGCGATCGAAGAGGTAAAGTTGCGAGACCGGAGCCTCTTCATATCCCCCGTCGTTGGCCAGGGCACGGACGGTTCCGTAGGCGGACCCCACGCCCAGCTTCTTGGCCGGGCTCCAGCCCGCGCTTTTAAAGGCGCCGTTAATCAGGTCGGAGTTCGCAATGAGAATCAAATTGAGAGGGTCGCCGGGCTTCTTGGTTTTGCTTTCCGCCCGACTGGGGGCATTGGCGAGCATTTTCTGGACGGCATCTGCAAGTGAGGGCGAGATTTGCATGGCCGCCGCGGGCTGCGAGGTGAAGTCAATGGTGAGCGCTTGGTCGAGCGCCAGTTCCATGTCGGTACCCGCCGGATAATCGATGGACGTATCGATCTTTCCGGCGGTTTTGTCGGCGACCTTTTCCATGTCGCCCCCGACCGCGCCCATTTTGTCCAGCATGCCATCCATGCGCCCCACCAATGCGTCCTTTTCAAGGATGCCTTGAATGGTACCGTCTTGCAGAACCGTCTCCCGCGCGTTCTCCACTTCCACCAGATGCCCGGCAAATTCGATAGACGGATGAGCGGGAATTGAGAGTTGGGTGAAGCGAATGAGCATGCGCGCGTGATCGGAAGGATCGGACGAAGGGATCAGTTTGGCGATTGTGCCGCTCATTTCCGCCCCTATCGGTATCAGGACTCCCTGGCCGCTGACGGCCTGGCGAACCACACGGGCTGTCACCGGCTGATTCAAGTGCGATAACTTCGTGCTGACCTCAGATTCGAGCCGGATGTAAAGTCGAGAACCAATGCCCAGCGTGTTCGCGGGATTAGCCTGTGAATACGCCACTCCGGAAAGCCTCATGGCGACGGCGACGCCGGCGAGGAATGAGATGATAAGACCAAAACTCATGGTTCGCCTTGATTTTGCATTGGCTCGCGAACGAAACGTCCTTCCGAACACGAATTGAATGCCCAAGGCTCGGTTCCTCACGACCCACCTCATTACGGCTGATTTTGCCTGCTGACAGAAATGCTTTCCCGAATCCATCCCTGGCACCACCAACTGAAGCGATTAATACATGCGCCGGGGCCGCGACGCAAGCCGGAACTTGACGATCCGGGCCTCCTAAGCCCTTTGTGGACAAAACGTCCTTCAGCCGAACGCAGTCCGGATTGACTTTCTCTTTTCATAATCTGATAATCCACCTGAGCGCAAGAGTCTGCCTCGCGAAATTCAGATTTGGGAAGACACCTCCTACTGCGAGGATTAAATGGCCACCACTACGAACCACGTTCTGAAAGCCGCCGCGCTTTCCCGGGAGTTGCTTCTGGGAGCGTACCGCACCATGTACGCGGCGCGCCGCGTGGATGACAAGGAAATTCAGCTCAAGCGCCAGAATCGTGCATACTTCCAAATCAACGGAGTAGGGCACGAGTGCATTGGCGTGGCCGTTGCTCTTCATCTTAAACCCGGACATGACTGGTTTTTCCCCTACTATCGAGACCGGGCGTTCTGTCTTCAAATCGGTACGACGCCGCACGAAATGCTGCTTGCCTCGGTGGGAGCGAAGGACGATCCCGCGTGCGGCGGCCGGCAAATGCCCTCGCACTGGGGATCAAAAAGGCTTCACATTGTCACCGGCTCAAGCCCTACGGGAACGCGCATTCTGCATGCGGTGGGCGCGGCAGAGGCAAGCTGGTATTTTTCGCATATTCATGAGGCTGCGGAGCTCGCTTCAGGTTTTCATGAGGATGAGATTGCTTACATCTCCCTCGGCGACGGCGCGTCAAGCGAAGGTGAGTTCTGGGAGTCGTTGAATTACGCCAGCGGGCGCCGGCTTCCCGTCCTGTATGTCGTCCAGGACAACGGCTACGCCATTTCCGTCCCTGTGGATGTGCAGACAGCCGGAGGAAAGATTTCCGGGCTGGTCAGGAGCTTCCCGCACCTGCTGACCCTCGAGTGCGATGGCACGGATTTTCCCGAGAGTTATGAAACCGCCCGGAAGGCCGTCGAGTACGTCCGCGAGCGCAAAGGGCCTGCCCTGATTCATGCCCACGTGATTCGCCCTTACTCTCATTCCCTGTCGGACGACGAGCGGTTCTACAAGCCGGAGGAAGTGCGCCAGCAGGAAGCGCGGCGCGACCCCATCGCGCGCATGGCACACCTTTTGGTGGAAGAGAGAATCGCCACTGAAAAGGAGTTGAAGGAAATCGCTGCGTCCGTCGACCACGAGATTCGCGAAGCCGCCGACCAGGCACTCGCGGCGCCCGTCGATCCGCCGGAAACCGTGATGGATTTCGTCTACTCGCCCGCCGTTGATCCCACTTCCGAGCACTTCGACCATCCGGCCAAGTTTCACGGCGAACCCAAAACCATGGTGGACCTGATCAACGCCTGCCTGAAAGACGAGATGGCGCGCGACCCGCGAGTCGTGGTCTTCGGCGAGGATGTCGCCGATTGCGGTCACGAAGGCGACTTGCCCAAGGTGAAAGGCAAAGGCGGAGTCTTCAAGGTAACTCATGGCTTGCAGCGGCACTTTGGCAGCACGCGCTGCTTCAATTCAACTTTGGCGGAAGCGTGCATCGTGGGCCGGGCTATCGGCATGGCGACGCGCGGGCTGAAGCCCGTGGTGGAAGTTCAGTTCTTCGATTACATCTGGCCGGCCATGATGCAGATTCGCGACGAACTCACCATGCTGCGCTGGCGCTCCAACAACGCCTTTTCATGCCCCGTGGTCATCCGTTGCCCCATCGGCGGATATCTTGCCGGCGGCGCCGTCTACCACAGCCAATCCGGAGAGTCGATTTTCACTCACCTGCCCGGACTGCGCGTGGTGATGCCCTCAACAGCGCTCGATGCCAACGGCCTGCTGCGCGCGGCCATCCGCTGCGACGATCCGGTGCTTTTTCTCGAGCCCAAGCACCTGTATCGCCAGACGCACAATCGCGCGCCCTACCCCGGCCGCGATTACATGATTCCCTTTGGAAAAGCCCATCTGGTTCGCGAGGGGACTTCGTTGACTATTGTGACCTACGGCTCGCTGGTCATCCGCGCCATGAAGGCCGCAAAGGTTTTGGAGCAGGAAGGCATCCAGCCGGAGATTCTTGATTTACGCTCGCTGAATCCCTACGACTGGGAACTGATTGCCGCGTCAGTGAAGAAGACCAACCGCGTTCTGGTTCTGCACGAAGACAGCATCTCCTGGGGATACGGCGCGGAAATCGCAGCAAGAATCGCGGACGAATTATTCTCTTACCTCGATGCCCCCGTCCGCCGCCTGGCAGGCAAGGACGTCATGATTCCCTACCATCCCACCCACGAAGATGCCGTCCTGCCTCAGCCCGCAGACGTTGAAAAGGCCGCAAGGGCGTTGGCGCAGTACTGAGCAAGGTTGTTAGCCGTCCACCTGGCGGCGGACGACTAAACGGATTCCGTGGTGCTTTTCCTCAATGAAAGCAATAAGTCTGCCGGGTTGGGTGGTTTTTGCATTCTTGCAACGAAACTCTAAAGAAATGCAACCTGATAACACTCTGAACGAGACGAAACCCTACGACGTCCAAATGCGAATGGGCTACGACATGCATGAGCCGGACGAGCGGTTGGTGATTCGCTCGGTGATTAGCGGCCGGATCCTCATGGTCTTCACGCCGCTTTTTTTCGCCGCCATTATCCTCGGGTTCCTCTACAGCTTTGTCATCACAAAGCTTTCTGAGCCGGGGCTTGACGGCGCGTTCATACCTCTGATGGCCCTTGGTCTTTTGCCGGTGGCTATTCTCGTATGGTTCCGCAAACCGCTTTGGGCCACGGTCCGCAACGCCGCGCGGGGGGAAACGCTTGTCTTCAATCGAGGAAGGGACGTTCTGATGAGAAACGGGCAAGGCGTGGCCGCACTCTCCAGCATAAAAACCGTTCGCGTAGAGAATCCTCATTTCAGGATCAGCCACGTAAACGCGGGGCTGCCGAATCTCATTGAATACGATCCCGCTTGCTCCCTTTTGGACCAAAATAATAACATCCTGCTTAGAGTGTTCACGGACACGAAGAGTAGCTCGGGCGATCTCGCCAGGGCCATTGCCGAGTATGCCGGCGCCGAACTCACTGAGGCGACGTGAAAGTTCCCCTCAAGCGCAGAGTCTCGCAATCCCGATACTCTGCGGCTTTTTCTTATCCCAGCCGTTCGGCCAGAATGAGCATGAACTCACGCGGCAGGATGATTTTGATTCCCTGAAATTCCTTCGGGAAGTTGCGGGCATTACCGGTGACGACGTAATTCGCACCGCCCTCCACGGCGCATTCAAGAACCATGTTATCGTCAGGGTCCCGCGTGGCGAGAAGCTGCCGCCGGGGCTGGACCAGGCGGGCGGCGCTTCGAATCTCGCGCAGTGCCTGTGTGACCCTTCTCTGGTCAAGCCGGAAGCGAGGCCTGCGCAGGACCTCTTCATACTCTTCGAGAAGGGCAGGAGAAGCAAGGAGGGCAAAACTTCCCGAGAGGGCCAAATCCAAAAGCAGGGCTTGCCTGCCCTCGGGTTTCAAGAGGGCGGAGACAATAACATTCGTGTCCAATACCGCTCTAACGCGCGGCACGGCGGCGCTCCCGGCGCGTGCGCGCGATTTCCAGATTGATTTCCCGGAGCGAAAGCTGGTCAAGCCGCTTCGCCCGGGCTTCGCGGCGGAGGGCGGCCAGGGCCGCCGGCGGCCGCTTCACGAATTTTTTCAGGTAGTCCTCTACGCTCATAATGACCGCCTGCGGCTCGCCTCGCCGGTCGACCACGAAGCGCTCTTTATTCTGCTTCACCCGGCGCAGAATCTGCCCGAATTGGGTCCGGGCGGTGAGGGCCGGCACAACCTTGGCCATGATGGCTGTGGACATGGGTGGATCCTTTCCAGACGCGGCTCGAACTAACTAATCAATTCGAGTGCATTTTAACACAGACTCATCTCGAAAAGGGGGAACTCCATAGCGGGCGGGTAGCCACAGCATGCCTTTTATGCCGTGGGTTCTTCAAAAGCAACGCCCACTTCCGTTTGGCAAACCCAATTTGGTAGCGTGAGCATAGTTAAAGCACGATAAACTTGCATTGGTTTCAAAGCCAATGGCCGATCTTCTGAAACTCTTCCCATCCGTTCGCGTCGGGGTGAAGTTCTCTGATGGTGCATACAAGTCTGAGAGGCATTTCCTTGATTTCGTCGTGAACGGAACCTCGCTTTGGGAAAGAGTGGGGAAACTTAACGACATGGTGACAGTTCTGTGTCGTGAGTTTGCGATCGATGAAACACGGAAAGCTGTGCATCGATTATTACTGACGGAGAAAGCCGACTTTCCGGACGACCGCCGATCATTGTTCATCTGCTCCGAGTGCGGCGACCTTGGATGCGGCGCAATAAGCTTAATCGTCGTGAAAGAGGGCAAAAGCATTATTTGGAAGGCGTTCGGTTACGAAAACACTCACGAGAGAGACGTCAAGCTGAGCGATTACGCTGACGTGGGTCCCTTCACATTTGATGCTGTGTCGTACGAACTTTTGCTCTTAGAATCAATAGACCGCTTGCGGCAGGCCAATTAACCGCTAATCCTTGGGAAAAAATGCGGCGACAGACAGAACCGCGATTTGGTAAGGCCATTCAGCCAATTCCCAGCTCGTCAATTTTTTCAAGCGGCGTACCGCACTTGCGGCAGATGACGGCGCCGCAATCGCCGCACACGAGCGGGTCGGAAACTTCGGTCTTGCACAGGGGGCAATAGAGGGCGTCACTCGGCTCTTGGGAAGGCACGGGCATGGAATCCATTGTAGCTCGTTACGAGTCAGGCGTGAGCGCCAGGCATGGATACAAGAAAATCTTGCAAGGCACGTTGAACTTCATCCAGCTTCCCGTTGAAAAAATGGTCGGCGCCCTCGACCCAGTGAATTTGCTTCGGCTCTTCCAGCTTCCCGTAAAGCTCGGCAACCTGATCGCGCGGGCCGTACTGATCCTGAGTCGCCTGGATGATCAGTTTGGGTTTTCGAATCTCGTGAAGAAAGGTGAAATCACAGATGCCGGTCGGAACCCCCAATCCCACAAGCGCAGTCACGCGCGGGTGGGCGGCTCCCACGCTCAAGCCCACCCAGGAACCAAAGGAAAAGCCCATCAGGCACACCGGCAGGCCGGCAAAGCGCGCTGTGAGGTGATCCAGCGCCGCGCGGGCATCTTCCCGCTCGCCGACTCCATTATCGAAAGTCCCCGCGCTCTTTCCGGCCCCGCGAAAATTGAAGCGCAAAGTCGGAAGGCCCAGGCTGATTGCAGTCTTTGCCATGCGATAGACCACTTTGTTGTGCATCGTGCCGCCGTAAACCGGGTGCGGATGGCAGACCAGCGCCGTGCACTGAGGCTTCGCCAGCGGGTCCCATTCGAGCAACGCTTCGAGCGGTCCCGCCGGGCCGGTTATGAAGGAGCGATCGATCTTCGTACAGCACCTCGAGGGGAAATCGTCAGTTCTCAGTCATCAGTAACACCGGATTTTACCGGATGCGCAGACGCGGCGTTGCAAATTGAATACGCGGATCTCCACCGCCTTTCGCGCTGGTTTTGCTTCGGGCGAGATAGTGTAGAATGAAGTCGAGGTTGGCGTCATCCCTGTGACGCACCGATTTCGGAAGTTGGGTGGAAACGGCCATTCGAAAAGCCCTCATTTTTCTCATCCTGACCGCGGCTTTGGGATTCCTTTATTACTGGTTTGTTTACAGGCCGGCTCACACGCCTCCGCTTGAGGTGGCCTACATTTTGCCGGACAGCGTCGACGTGGTCGATACG
>JASIKV010000191.1 GCA_030049455.1 Terriglobia bacterium | reverse complement strand
TATTTTCCCGATTACAAATGACGCTGGAAAGGTGGTGGCCTTCGCGGGGCGGGCGCTGGGGGACGATCAGCCAAAATATCTGAATTCGCCCGAGACGGCGATTTACACCAAGAGCCGCGTGCTCTATCATCTGGACCGCGCAGCGCAGGCGATTCGCAAGCTGGACTACGCGATTCTGGTGGAAGGTTACATGGACTGCATCGCTGTGGCGACCCACGGCATCGAAAACGTTGTGGCCTCCTGCGGCACCAGCCTGACGGAGGGGCAGATTCGGCTGCTCGGGCGATACACTCGCCGCGTGGTGGTGAATTACGATCCCGACTCGGCCGGGCAGGCGGCCACGGAGCGGTCTCTCGGGCTGCTGCTGGAGGCGGGATTTGAGGCCAAGGTGCTGGCCCTGCCCGGCGGACTCGACCCGGACTCGTTCATTCGTAAGAAGGGAGCGGCGGCGTATGGCGAATTGCTCAAGTCTGCGCCCTCCTATCTCGATTACTTAACCGAGCGCGCTGCCCAGACCCACGATCAGCGCACGCCGGAGGGGAAAGTGGCCGCGGCCAATGCAGTTCTTCCCTATCTCATCAAGGTACCGAACCCTCTCCTGCGCGCTGAACTGGCGGGTCGGCTGGCGGAACGCTTGCGGGTTGACGAGCGCCTGCTGCGCGATGAATTGCGCCGCGCGGCGGGGGAGAAGCGCACGGAAGTTCAGGTGCGGGAGGAGGCGGCCTCCGCCCAGGCCAGCCATGCCATCAAACAACTGCTGCGCATGTGCCTGACCAGCGAGGAAATTGCCGAAGCGGTGCTGCCCGACCTGGTGGAAGGCGGGGCGGCGCGCGGGGTTCCGGGGGAGGTTATCTTTGCGCGCTTGCAGGAGGCCCGCCGGCGTGGGGAGTCGCTCGATGTAACGAACTCGCAGCTCGACGTCCCCGAGGCCGAAAGAAGGCTCGCCATCGAGGCTCTGTTTTGGGAGGGTGATCCCCCCCGGCTGGATGTTGCGCGAGGCTTGGTGCGAAAGCTTCAGCTTGAAAAAGTGAGGTCAGGATTGGAAGATTTTAATCGCCAGTACCAGGCGGCGGTGGCGGCAAACGACTGGGAGAAGGCGAGGGAGATCGACCGCGCGCGGCGAAGACTACAGTTTGACAGGGTAAGCGCCGAAATTGAAAAGATAGTGCGCGAGTACGACGAAGCGGTGGTGGCCGGCGAGGAAGCCAGAGTCCACGAGCTGGGCCGGGTTAAGTCCAGTCTTGACAAGGAGTTGGAGAGGCTTGGCCGCCCCTAGAAAAAATCGAACCACGAACAAACGAATTATGGTATATTACATCTAATTTTAAGGAGCCGTGGAAGATTGACGGCTTATGTCAAATTTCTTCAGGTGTCCCGGGGCGACGCCGCGGCTGGGGGGCGGTGTGTCGCCGATTTCCTTTGATTGCCATCTTATTTCGCTGCCTGTGGGGAGGCCATTGCATTGGCGTTTGACGACAAGTTCGACCAAGTAAACAAACTCATCAGCCTGGGGAAAGAAAAGGGTTACCTTCTCTACGACGAGGTCAACGACCTCCTGCCCTCCGACGTGCATTCCGCGGAAGACCTGAGCGATCTGCTTTCCATGTTTGACAGCGAAGGAATTGAGATTGTTGATTCCCCCCGCGCCAAGTCTGCCGAAAGCATTTCGCTGGATAAGACCGATGACGCCAAGGGCGAAGAAGCGGGCGATGACGTTGAGCTGGATCTGACGCCGGGCGCGCTCGACAAGACCAACGACCCGGTGCGGATGTATCTGCGCGAAATGGGCACGGTGCCGCTATTGACGCGCGAGGGCGAAGTGGAAATCGCCAAGCGCATTGAGCGCGGGCAGGTGAAGGTTCTGAAGGCCCTTTCGCGTTCCCCTATTGTTATTCAGGCGCTGTTTGCGCTGGGGCGCCAGCTCCAGGAGGGCGAAAAGTCCATCAAGGAAGTGGTGGTATTCGATGACGACGAGCTGACCGAAGACCGCGTGGCCTCGCGCCTGAAGGAAGTGCTGGGCACCATTGAGGAGATGGAGCGGCTCTACAAGCGCCTGGGGCAGTTGCGGGCCAAGCGCGACTCCATTCCGCGCAGCAAGCGCCCGCGGGACTTTCGGCGCTACAGTTGGACGGCGGCCGAGCACCGCATCATGATTTCCCAGCTCCTGCGTTCCATCCAGTTCACCCACACCCAGATGAAGGGCCTGATGGGGACCATCCGGGGGGCCATGGATGAAATGCGGCCGCTCGAGCGCGAGGTCAATCGCCTGGAAAAACGCGTGGAGGGCGCGCGCGCCAACGGCAATCGCGACCTGCGCAAGGAACTGCGCCAGGCCAAGCAAAACCTGAGTGAATTTGAGGCGCGCATTCAGGCCACCACCACCGAATTGCGCCGCAGCTACCAGAGCCTGGTGCTGGGCGAGGAGCAGGCGGAGGCCGCCAAACGCGAGCTGATTGAAGCCAACCTTCGCCTGGTGGTTTCGATCGCCAAGAAATACACCAATCGCGGCCTTCAGTTCCTCGACCTGATTCAGGAAGGCAACATCGGCCTGATGAAAGCCGTGGACAAGTTCGAATACCGGCGTGGCTACAAATTTTCCACCTACGCCACGTGGTGGATCCGGCAGGCCATCACCCGCGCCATTGCCGACCAGGCGCGCACCATCCGCATTCCGGTGCACATGATTGAGACGATCAACAAGCTGATTCGCACTTCGCGCCAGCTTGTGCAGGAATACGGCCGCGAACCCACCTCCGAAGAAATCGCCAAGCGCATGGAAATCCCCGTGGTGAAGGTCCGCAAGGTTTTGAAGATCGCCCAGGAGCCGATTTCGCTTGAAACCCCGATTGGGGAGGAGGAAGATTCACATCTGGGCGACTTCATCGAAGACCGCGGCGTAATTTCTCCGGCGGAAGCGGTCATCAACATCAACCTGAAAGAGCAAACGGAGTCGGTCCTTAAGACCCTCACGCCGCGTGAGGAGAAAGTCATCAAGATGCGGTTCGGGCTCGACGACGGCAGCGAGCACACGCTGGAAGAAGTCGGCCAGAGTTTTGCCGTCACCCGCGAGCGCATTCGGCAGATTGAAGCCAAGGCCCTGCGCAAGCTGCGCCACCCCTCGCGCAGCCGC